>PWDW01000215.1 GCA_003553225.1 Halanaerobiaceae bacterium | reverse complement strand
TCACCCTCTTTTAAATCGTCTCCATATACTACTCCAGCTAAGTATAGATCAGCCCAATTCCCGCCATAAGCTATAGATTGTTTTGGAATAAAGCATATTTTAGGTTCGTCTTTAAATTGACTGCCATACTTGCGTTGCCATTCATATTTAACCCACGGTTCGGTGCTATTCTGCCCCGTCCATGTATCATCTGATGCTATTCCAAAGTAATGCAATAGGTTAGCCCCATTGAAATCCTCATAGCCTGATTCTGACGCACCTTCAGAGCCGCCAGTGATTTTGTAGAAGTGAGTTTCGATATTTTCTTCTGTTTTTGTGCCATCGTTAGCCTCTACAGTGCCATAATAACTGCCATCAGGGTTTTCTGCTACTACTGTGGTAGAGCCGTGCTCAGTTGCGGGGATGTTTAAATCCTCTGCATATTTTTTCCAAACAGCTTCACCTGCTGAAGCATCAAGGCAAGCATATGCAAGCCAATCATATTCGCCATCTTCTTCTATTTCCACAAACCACATGCTTCCTCTACTATAGCCTTCTGTTTCATCGTTGTTTTCCGTGGGCTCTTCTGTAGCGTCAAATTTTGATTGAGGATAGCCAGATTCAGCGGAAAGAACGCCGTTCTCATCGATGTTTAAATTTTCACCAACCATCACATGCCCTAATTCTTGTTCTGTCGCAGTTTCTAACGTATGCGCCTCAAGCTCTGCGTCTTCTGCCTTATCTTCAACCGCATCCCACAGGTCGTTAAAAGAATCTGCTGACCATCTATTCTCTACTAGGGCGTCTTCGTCGTGACTAGCTTGAGTAGAGCCCTCATGCCCTCTCTCAACGGTCAATGTATTAGTTGTTACACCAGTTACAAGCATATACTCTGCATCTATAGTAATTACAAAAGGAGTTGTAGGAAATACGCTAGCATATGCTACAGTAAACGAGGTTTGTGTAGAATCTATATTTTCAGCTAAAGTGGTATAAGCATTGTTAGCTGCATATACTCTAGTCATAAGCTACCTCCTACTCCAAAGTAATATCTACATTTAATGCCCACACTTGCCCAGAAGCTTTAGTCCCCTGGCTAGACACTAAACGGTTTAAACAAATATTGCTGTCTACCTGCTTTACTACAAACTCTCTCCAGTCATAGTTAGCGTCGTTCTCTCCAAATATAGCCCTAAGAGCCATCTTCTCATCACTACCAGTTTGTGGGTATGTGTTCTCCATGCCCTTGTAGGTCTTATTAGTTGCTGCTTCTAAGTCTGTCTGAGTAGCTTGAGCAACGGTATCGTCGTCTCCAATGCCTATTTGAGCTTTATCATTGCTAAATACATTAACACTATCTCCAGCCACTATGTCCCACAGCTCATTTATACCACTATTGAGCATTATGTTTTTCTTCTTCAACTCTACTACCTCGTAAGGCTTGCCTTTTTCAAAGTCTTTCCTGCTATCGTACTTTTCTATAGTCCAGCTGTCTTTCCATTTGGCTTTTTCTTCCTGCTTCAAAATACCACCCCCAAATTATTTTTTAACTGCTTTAGAATCGACATAGCCTTCAACGACTATCCATGTGCAGACAGGTATCATTATTTTAACTAATGTTTCTGGAGCTATGTCAACTCTTGCATACTCTGAGAGCAGGATAGTTATAACAGTAGCCACAGCCAACAGGAATTTTCTTTGTAGTAACGGATGTTTCTTTTCATTGCTAGCCATCATTCTACCCCCTTAGCTGCCTTGTAGATTCTCTCCATCATTATAAACAACGCCCACACAGGAGGAACATCGTCTATTCGCTCCTTCCAGTATTCAGGGTCATTTAACAAACCTTCTTCCGCTAGGTAGTCTATAGCTGATGTTTTCCACTCAGGAACCGCAGGCATTTTAAGTCTCCTTTCTAAATCGTCCCAAGGAAATTTCTTTCCTGGACAGGCTGTTGACATAAACTCGTTATGTCCTTGAACTTCCAGGACTCCATACTTAGGAGTTAAGTATTCCTTTATCAACCAAACCAGAGAGTTCATTTGAGCGTCTGTGGGAGCCTCTTCTTCGTAGTTACCTAACAAACATACTCCTATACTGTCGTGGTTTCCTGACTTCCCAGCATGAGCACCTACAGTAGCTTCGTCTCGCCCTCTTTCTATGTCTCCATTCTTTCTTATACAGAAATGGTATCCTATACCGTGCCATCCTCTGTCTAAGTGCCATTGATGAATCGTCTCTACTCCTACGTCGTGGCTTGCAGAATGGTGTATAATAACTCTATTAGTTTCCGTCCTTGCCCTGGTTTGCTTCTTAAATTGGAGATTTTTTTCTAGTATCTGCATCAGTCTTACCTCCGTTCTTCCATTCCCTGATAGCTCCCTGACCAAAGTAACCACCAAGAATTATACTGACCAGAGGAACATATATTCTTAGAACCTCTGTATCTCTTTCTCCAAACAAAACCATAATAGTAAAACTGAGAAAAGGAATGACCACTATTAGAGCCAGTATGTCTTGAAACTCAATCTTTATCCGGTATCTAAGTCCCGTCCACCCCATAATCTCACTGCCTTTCTACAACATCCATAATACCCACCTAACAGATGTTTCAATAATCTCTCCATCACTTAAAGTTACGGCGTAAACTGCTAATGCTGAAGTTATACTAGCTAACAGAGTTATCAGTATAGCCGCAGACCACGAAGGTTTTGCATCCTGAGCCAATTTTAGATTAATCAAACACTCTCTAAAACTATTCAGTTCGTCGTCGTGCTTATCTACTCTATTCTTTAACTCCCTAGCCACAACATCTAACTTGCCTATTTCTCTCTCTTTTTTACAGTGTCTGTCTGTATGTTCCTGTTCTTCACGCATTAGTAAGCCCCCTCGTCTTCCTCATACCAAAATAAAGTTAAAAGCACATTATCAGGGTCGTCAGAAACATTCTCTACCTCGATTATATAATATGTGTTGGTATTAAAGACAAGTTCCTCTGTAGGCACTCCTTGAGTTTCTGCCGTGCTGGTAAATTGGTTAGTGCTATCTCCTACAACTTGGATAATGTGCCATGGCTCCCCGTCTTGTTCGTTGTCAAAAGTAGGGTCAACTTTTATAACCACACCTGTAGTATTTTCCGACACATCATTCATGTTGTGTGGTCCTGTCAGGTGGTCGGGGTTAGAGCCATCGTTTGGTTCTCCTCCAGTTTCTGTAAACACTATCGGGTTTTCTGTTGTCCCCTTCCGTATAGTAGCCTTACAAGTTCCCCCTAGAGCACTTAAATGTAGGTTTTTGAAATGCAAATACAGGTCTGAAGTTTTTATCGTGTAATATGTTGATGTAGTGCCTGTCAAGTCACCTACCTCAAGGAACGATTTAAATGCTATTCCCTCATGAATGTAGGCATGGTCAGTGTCTATTATTTTCCCTGCACCGGTAAGCTCTTCTATCGTATCACTCTTTAATAAAGCTTTACCTTCGCCATCACCTCTTAGAAGCTCAAAACTTCCGTCGTCTTTTCTAATTAAAATACTTTGTGCCATTGTTTTCTCTCCTTTCAGAGTGCTTCGAGTAGTAGTTTAGGCTACCCAGGAGAAGGGTAGCCCAAGCTCCACACTCTTATTTAAGCAGGCTCTAATACATAGGTTGCTATAATGTCAATATGGTCTACCGTAGTTACACTCTCAGACTCAACCGTTACGTCTTTGCCTTCATCGTTAGAGACCAGAGATGCTCCTTCATTGAGAAGAGTAGTTTCTCCGTCAAACAAATGTGCATAATCGTTATCTCCTAAGTCTGTATGAGCAAACGTGGCAAGCACAGCACTAGTACTACCCTGTTCGCTCTCAATAGTAATATCCTCAGTGCCAGGAGCACCGCCTTCAGTAGCTAGAACTAGGTCAACTAACCTTATTTTGGCTCCAGCAACACCTTCTATAACTACAGCTCCGCTGTTGACCTGAGCTGTAGTAAACCTCTTCCTGACGTTGAATACCATATTACCCGTAGCGTGTGGCATATAGAAAGGAAGTAAGTTGCCGTTTGCATCAATCAAACCGAAGTCTCTTGCATAAACTCTACTGGCTCTAAATCTGGTGTTTCCAATACTCATTTCTGTTCCCCTTTCTTATTTAGAGAGGAAGCGGTCAAAGGGTAAACTACTCCACAGGAGCACTTCCTCTCTATTAGTTAATTACTAAGCTACTTCATTACCATAAATCCATACCCAGTCGCTCCATCCAGCGTTATACCTCATGTACCCTCTAAACTTAGCTACTAGAGTATCGAAGTCTTCTTCCATAGCAAACTCCAGAGATACTCTATCGAACCAGTTAAGGAACATCTTAGCATACCTGGAATCAATAAGGAACCAGTTACTGTCGTCTTCCAGGTAATCCCATACGATTAGCTTGTACTTGCCCTGATGAATATTAGGGTTGTTCTCAGCAGTATTTATTTTGCCTTCAGACTGAATGAGTTCCCATGCTACCTCTTCTAGCTCCACAGGAACCAGTAGAGTATCAGGTACTACAGAGATTTTACCGCCTCGGTCATCCGTATACCCTCTCATAGCGTTCTTAGCAGCCTGTAGGGAAGCATGACTAAGTGCATCCGTGCCTATATTAGACCTAGTAGCAGGCCCATCAGGTGCTTTAGACGGGTGGTCTGAAGCACAAAGCTCTTTCCCATCGGGACCCTCATAATTAGAGTCAAACGCGTTGTTAAATAACTCAGCTGCGTCCTTCTCTCTTCGTCTTGCAGCAGCCAGAGCTAGTCCAGCCGGTCTCTTATTAATCTGGTTATATCTTTCATCATCCCACAACTTCCGCTCAATACGGAATCCTTTAGCAAACTCAGGGAAATCATAAACCTTGTTATATCCCTGGTACATTCTATCGTATTCCACAGTTCCCTCAAACTCAGGGAACTCTCCCATCGTCCCGATACTTACATCCTCTTCATAAGGATTAGAAGTAGTCTGGACGTTATATAGCTCGTTAATCATACTAGGAAGCTGGTCATATGTTTCGTAAAAGATTTTACGAAGACCAGGCTCTAGTAATTTACCAAAATGTTCTCTACGTGCTGTTACCATTTATCCTCACCTCTCCTCAATTACGTTAATTATT
>PWDW01000265.1 GCA_003553225.1 Halanaerobiaceae bacterium | reverse complement strand
TCTCTAACTTCCTGCAGCCTCTTTTGTCCATAATCAAATTCATGATTTCCCACTGTCAGTACATCATAGCCGGCCCTATTCATTAAGGCCACTATGGGTTTTCCCCGCAGATCTTGACCATTTTTTTGATACTGATCCACAACCGGATTACCACCAAAAATGTCACCGGCACTAACCAGAAAAACATCCGTATACTTCTTTTCATATTTATTTTTTAGATATGCGATCTGGCCCAGATTTTCAAACTCTCCATGCTCATCATTGGTATGTAAAATAATGACTTTATCCTCTTCAGCTCCATTATCAATAAAATATCCACCGGCATAGGTTAATACAGCCACAGCGGCCACTATAAAAATAATTATAAATGATTTTTTTAATATTTTCTGTCTGAAATTCATAATATGTGCTCCCGATTTTGATATTTCCCTGTTGTTAAAAAAGCTGTGCTTTCATAAATCACAAAATAAAATTCATTTTAAAAGAGCTCCATCCTGACCACTTTACTGAAATTATTTTATATGTCACCCACAATGACCTCAATTCCACCCTGAATTAAAGAAAACTCCAGCCTATCATCATGAAAAACTTCACCTTCAATATGGTAAGGAAGGGGCTTTGGAGCCTCAATACTTACCGTTTTAGCCCGATAGATTTCTGTTTTTTTCAAGCCCAGATGCGTCCCCCTCAGGCCCCCCACCAGGTAAGGTATAGCTTCCACAGGATTAACCCGATCAATAATACATATATCAAACAATCCATCATCCTGGACTGCATCGGGGACTATTTTAAACCCACCTCCATAACTTTTACCAATACCCACTGCCATCAGCATGGGAGACATCCGAAAAAATTCTCCATCAAGGCCAATTTTCAATTCCAGAGGCCGGTAAGTAACAAGTTTGCGCAGTACAGAAATAACATACATTAGAGAACCCCGGAAAATTTTGCTCCTCCGGTTGGTCATCTCGGCCACCGCACCATCAAATCCGACTCCCACCAGATTTATAAATTTTCTGTCATTAACCTGACCCAGATCAATCATCCTGGTCTTACCGGCCAGAAGAATCCGGCAGGCTTCAGCTATATCGTCAGGTATATTAAATGAATAAGCAAAATCATTACCAGTACCGGAGGGAATAACGCCCAGTTTAACCGGACTGCCCTCAATCCCATTTACCACTTCATTGACCGTACCATCACCACCTACAGCGACCACCACTTCAGTTCCTTTTTGGGAGGCCTTCCGGGCCAGATCAATGGCTTCTCCCGGATATGTGCTCTGCTGAATACTGTAATTTACTTCTTGTGCCCTAAAAACCCGGTGAATCTTTTCTGCAGCCTCTGCCGGTCTGGTTTTTCCTGCAATGGGATTAATGATAAAAAAATAGTCCAATTGTTCACTGATTTTTGATTTCAATAAAAACACCCACATTTTTATATATTCTGTTTTATAATTTGATTTAGATATTTTGTTCTTAGATATTCTGATTTATATTTATATATACTGATTTATATATTCTATTAAATTTAGTATTCTTGATAAATTCTTAAAAACCTTTTCCGGTCTGCTGTTGAAAAATGAAGCAATTTATTCCTCTCTGTATTTTAAAAAATGAAGCAATTTACTCCTCATGGTTTATTATATTTTTTTATGTGATATAATACCAGTGGCTAAAAACCAAATAATTTAAATTTAAAAGGAGATATCAAATATGCCATCCTTCAAATATGAAATTCATGCCCACACTTCCGAAACCAGCCGCTGTTCTGAAATAACAGGCCGAAAACTGGTCAAATATTATCAGCAGTGTGGTTTCAGCGGCCTGTGTGTTACCGACCATTTTTTAAACGGTAATACCACCGTGCCCCCGGACCTAACATGGTCAGAACAAATAGATCTTTTCTGCCGGGGTTACGAAAAGGCCCTTGAGGAAGGTAAAAAAACAGGATTTAAGGTGTTTTTCGGCTGGGAATATTCCTTCCGGGGCACTGATCTTCTGACCTATGGTCTGGACAAAAAATGGCTGCTGGAGCACCCTGATCTGCTGGACTACAGTATCACTGAATACTGTGAACTGGTTCATGAAAGTGGAGGGCTTCTCGTACACGCCCATCCTTTTCGCGAATCAGATTACATTGAAATGATTCGTCTTCTGCCCCGCCGGGTTGATGCAGTAGAAATTATAAATACCCAGAGAAAAGATTTTGTAAATGACAGAGCCCGGGAATATGCGGTTAATTATGAATTATTAAAGATCGCAGGTTCTGATACCCATAACAGTGGCTCAGAAAAACTGGCCGGAATAAAAACAGAACAGCCACTGAAAAAAATTGATGACCTTACCACAGCCATCCTGAATAATAATTACAAAAATTTTGTTATCCAGAACTAAAAAACTTAAAAATAAACCTGTTAATTATATTTGCTATTTTTAAAAAAGCAAAAAGCCCCTAAAAAAGTAATACCAGACCCACGATAACAAAAAGAGCCGGCAGTAGATTACCAACCTTAATCTCTGTTATTTCCAGTAAATTTAATCCAATAGCAAATATTAACAGGCCTCCGGTGGCGGTCATCTCCGTGACCACAGCATCTGTCAGCAGGGGCTGAAGGAAACTGGCCAGAATGGTAATCAGCCCCTGATATAAAAAAACCGAAACTGCCGACAGCAAAACCCCCGGCCCCAGAGTTGAGGCAAAGGCAATTGAGGAAAATCCATCCAGAAGTGATTTTGCATAAAGCACAGAAGGGTCATTCATCAGGCCATCCTGCAGTGCACCCATAATAGCCATAGCACCCACACAGTATATCAAACTGCACTGCACAAATGCCTCTGCTATTCGGCCCTGTCCTTCAAACATTCTGGCAAATAAATTTCCCACTTCTTTAAGCCGGGTTTCTATTTTAAAAAATTCACCAATTAAGCCCCCCAGAAGCAGACTAAAGATCACCAGAATAATTTCTTCGGTCTGTAAAGCCATATTCATGCCAATTAAAAGTACAGCAAGGCTTAAACCCTGAAGAGCTGTTTTTTTATATCTATCTTTTAATCTGCTGCCAATAAGCAATCCCAGTCCCCCGCCCACAAGAATGGATATCGTATTAACCACCGTTCCTATCACTTAAAGTCCCCCTCATTACCTGCATAACCTTTCCTGTATAATCCTTTCTTTATACCCCTCGTCCACAGCCCGGATAATGTCTATTTTCATGCTGTAGAATCCATTTTATAATCTGCCGGTTAAATATGTAGAAATAAGTGTGAATTTATTACTGCTTGACCTGCTAAACTGCACCCCAAAGACTGCATTAAACCTTTATACTCCCCAGCTCCTAAAACTTAATTATATTCTTTCAGCTCCACAGACTGCCGGATCAGCTCCCGGCCCTGTTTCAGGTTCTCAATTTCCCCCCGGGCCATCAGCTGTACCAGGGCATTTCCAAGTGCGGTAGCCTCAACAGGTCCCACAATAACCCGCCGGCCGGTTATCTCTGCCGTAAGTTCACATAATATTTCAGATTGGCTGCCCCCACCCACAATATTTATAGTTTCAATTTTTTGGTTCAGCATTTCCTCCATATCTTCAATGACCTCTTTATAGCTTTCAGCCAGGCTTTCATAAATACCCCGGGCCATCTGCCCGTAGTTCCCGGGTACCGGTTGACCATTTCTCCGGCAGAAATCTTTTACCGCGTCGGTCATATCCTGCGGATTTTTAAAACTTTCATCATTGGGATCAATACGGAACATATCAGCTTCAGCCTCATATGCAGCCCGATCGATTTCATCATAATCCAGATTTTGGCCCTTACTGTTCCAGACCCTGCGGCATTCCTGGATAAGCCACAGACCACTGAGATTTTTCATAAAGGAAGTCTTTTTTTCCACACCACATTCATTGGTAAAATTTTTCTTAAGAGATTCATTATTAATCAGGGGTTTTTCCAGTTCCACTCCCAGAAGACACCAGGAACCACTGCTTAGAAATGCTGAATTGGCAGGATTATCAAAAGGTACGGCCGCCAGTGCTGACTGGGTATCATGACTGCCCACAGTATTCACCTGGAGACTTTCTTTTAGACCACACTCTTTTTTAATATCATCACTAACCTCCGCCATCATCTGGCCGGGGTAAATTATATCCTGCATAATCTCAAAAGGTAAATCCAGACCCTTAAAAATGGAATAAGCCCAGTCTTCCCGGATAGGGTTGAACATCTGGGAGGTAGAGGCGATGGTATATTCATTAAATTTTTCCCCACACAGAAAATAATTTATTAAATCAGGGGTAAAAAGGAGTGCCTCAGCCCTATCAAGTATCCAGGGTCTGTATTTTTGATCTGCATAAAGCTGATAAAGTGTGTTAAACCAGATAAACTCAATACCCGTTTGACTATAGATATTTTTTTTGCCCATCTTGCCCACAACTTCATTGATTATGCCATCAGTTCTTTTATCCCGGTAGTGGTAAGGATTGGTCAGCAGATGACCCCGGCTGTCCAGAAGACCATAATCCACACCCCAGGTGTCGATTCCAATCCCCTGAATTGTATTGTCGGACCTGTTATGAGCTTTTTTTATCCCTTTTTTGATCTGCTGGAATAAATATAATATATCCCAGTAATCATCACCAAGAACAGATATGCCCCCATTTTCAAAGCTGTGAACAGGTTCGGTCTGTAAGGTATGCCCATCATATGTGGCCAGAAACATCTTTCCACTGGAAGATCCCAGATCAACAGCCAGAAAATTAAGATTTTCTTCTGCTTTCAGCATAATCACCCCCTGTGTTTAGTACTTATTTTGCCTTCTTTTTCATAAGCTTTTTGGCTTTTTCTAACTCTTCTTGATACTGTACTTCAATTCTGGCCGAACCTGTTTTTACTGCCGCCCGGGCTACGGCTGCGGCAACGGCCGGACCAACCCTATCATCAAAAGGTTTGGGAATCACATAATCAGCTGCCAATTCTTCTTTACCGATCAAATCCGCCAGAGCATAGGAAGCAGCCTTTTTCATATTTTCATTAATCTCCCGGGCCCGTACATCCAGAGCCCCCCGAAAAATACCGGGAAAAGCCAGTACATTATTCACCTGATTGGGATAATCGGA
>PWDW01000086.1 GCA_003553225.1 Halanaerobiaceae bacterium | reverse complement strand
TCTGTTATCAGAGTGAATGAGACTTATTATATGAGCAGTACTACAATGCATATGAATCCCGGAGTTCCGATTATGAAATCCAGGAATCTTATAAACTGGGAAATTATTAACTATTGCTATGATAAGCTTGCTGATAATGATGAATTGAATCTTAAAAATGGAAAAAATGCCTATGGAGAAGGAACATGGGCCAGCAGCCTGAGATACCATGAAGATAAATTTTTCATTTCTACTTTTTCCAATACTACCGGAAAAACATATATATATCAAACAGAAGATATAGAAAAGGGGAGCTGGGAAGAATTTATAATTGATGACCTTTATCATGATAATTCTCTCCTTTTTGATAATGGTGAAGTATATCTGGTTTATGGTAGTGGTGATATCAGGCTTGTGGAATTAACTTCGGATGTAACTGGAATCAAACCACAGGGAGTAAGTGAATTAATAATAAAAGAAGCCGGGAAAATAGCAGATTCAAATATTATGCTTCCGGCAGAAGGCTCTCATATTCACAAAATTAATGAAAAATATTATATATTTTTAATTACCTGGCCGGCTGGTGGTATGAGGACTCAAATATGTTATCGGGCAGATAATATAACCGGACCTTATGAAGGAAAAGTTGTGTTAAGTGATTCCGGAATTGCTCAGGGGGGACTGGTTGATACCCCTGGCGGAGATTGGTATGCCCTGTTATTTAAAGATCAGGGTTCAGTGGGCAGAGTTCCCTACCTTATTCCTGTGATTTGGGAAAACGGGTGGCCGGTCTTGGGAGACAATGGACAGGTACCTCAAAATCTGGATATTTCAGCTGAAAACCGTTTATATATTGCAGCTTCTGATGAATTTGAATATAAGAGTGAAGAAAATCTGTCACTGGTCTGGCAGTGGAACCATAATCCAAACAATGATTACTGGTCTGTTACTGAATGCCCGGGAAATTTAAGATTAATTAATGATAGAGTTGATCCCGGTTTTCCTGAAACCAGAAACACTTTAACCCAAAGAACATATGGACCACAGTGTACGGGTGAAACTGTTCTTGATATATCAAATATGAAAGATGGAGATTATGCTGGTCTGGGTGCTCTTCAGGAAAATTATGGTTTCATCGGTGTTAAAAAGTCTGGAGAAAAGCTATGGATTGTTATGGTCAGGGGAAGTTCGGATTCATTTGAAGAAATTGAAAAGGTTTTTTGTAGAGAGGATCGAATTTATTTAAAAATTGACATTGATTACCGAAATATGAAGGATAAAGCCTGTTTTTATTACAGCTTTGAAGGTAAAAGCTGGAATGTCCTCGGCAGTACACTGCAGATGTTCTATACTTTATCACATTTTATGGGATATCGATTTGCATTATTTAATTTTGCCACAAAAAAAGCAGGAGGCTATGTTGATTTTGATTATTTTAGAACGGGTAAATAAAATATCCAGAAAGCATATAAAATGGTTTTTCTGCAAAAAGTTTTATTTTAAGATTTTTTAATCTATGATTGCTTTCATGACAGTAATATTATTTCTAAAATAAAATTGAATTTTTGCAGTGCAGCTATAAAATAATATGAATAACATACCATGGGGAATAATTTTTTGAAAATACGAAATTAAAAAGGGGAATAAAAATGACTGAACATCAAGGAGCTTTTAAAACAGGCAGATATATCAATTTGTTTAAGGAATATGGATATTCAGATTCAGAAATTGATTCTAAAGTAAATGAGGTATGGCAGAAATTATTTTTTGGCTCAGATGATATAAGAATTTATCATTCTGATGGAAATGATATGGGATATATGGTTGATACAGGTAATAATGATGTGAGGACAGAAGGTATGTCATACGGGATGATGATGGCTTTACAGATGGATAATAAAGAAGTTTTTGATCGTCTCTGGAAGTGGACTAAAACTTATATGTGGCATGATAGTGGAGAATACAAAGGGTATTTTGCCTGGTCCTGTAATTTAGACGGAACCAGGAGGTCTCAGGGGCCTGCTCCAGATGGTGAAGAATATTTTGCTATGGCTTTAATATTTGCTTCCCGGCGCTGGGGAGATGGATCCGGGATATATAATTATGGTAAAGAGGCTAAAGAAATTCTTCATGAAGTAATTCATAAAGGTGAGAAGGGCAAAAAGGGTTACCCGATGTGGAATTCTGAAAACAGGTTAATTAAGTTTATTCCAGAATGTGATTTTTCTGATCCTTCTTATCATGTACCTCATTTTTATGAATTATTTTCAAGATGGGGTCTTGAAGAAGATCGTCAATTTTGGTTAGAAGCTGCTGAAGCCAGCCGAGAATATCTCAAAAAAGCCTGTCATCCGGATACCGGTCTGGCAGCTGAATATGCTAATTTTGATGGCAGCCCTAATAATACCAGGGGGCATGGTCATTTTTACAGTGATTCATATCGGGTAGCATTGAATGTAGGTCTTGATTATGAATGGTTTGGTGAAGATAGCCGGTTAAAAGAAATCGCAAATAATATCATAAATTTTTTCGCTGACAAAGAAGACTTTGGGATTTATAAAATTAATGGAGAAAAGCTGGACAAAAAACCGGATTATTTGCACCATGTAGGGTTAATCGCCACCAATGCTGCAGCAGCCCTGGCCGCTGATACGGATAATGCAAAGGCAGCTGTGAAAAGATTCTGGAATACTCCCTTAAGAAGAGATAAAAGACGTTATTATGACAACTGTCTTTATTTCTTTTCACTGCTGGCTTTATCGGGGAACTATAAAATTTATTAAAATAAATTATATTTCATGATTTTAAAAGATTGGTATCTTAAAGCTAATTAAAACTAAAATGATTGATTCTCAGCTTTAAAGTCCTGCAGCTGAATAATCAGGCAAAAAAATATTTTCTTCTTGAAAAATACAAAAAAATATTGTATAATATTTTTATAATTATTATAATTAAAAATTAATATTGCATGTTAAATTTTTGTTGAACAGAATATATAGATTTAATGTTAAAATGAAAACCGGTTTCTATGATTTGTCCGGATTAAAAGATATAAAATTTTTGACATAATATTTTTTTCTGGATTTCTAAATGTATAAGAAGGGAAGGGGCTGGTAAAATATCATTTTAGCAGTAAATTATAATTTAAACAGGAGTTTTAATTTAAAAAAGGAAAGGGGGCTAGCAGAGCAGCATTTTAGCAGTAAAAATCATATAAAATAGGGGGTTTAATTTTAATCATGAAAAAATCAAGATTATTAGTATTAACTCTGGTTTTTGTTTTTGTTTTATCAGTTTCTGCCGGAGCTTTACTGCTTGATTATGAAGAAGAATTTGGTGAAATTAATTTTGAAGGAGAGTCAATAACCTATGTTTGCTGGTATAATCCACTGGGCGAATTTGAAGAAGGTGGGGAATATGCCGGCAGGCTGGAAGAAGCTAAAGATAAATTTAATATTGGTGATATAGAACTTATTCAGGTAGGCTGGGGAGAAGATTTAAGTGAAATTCCGATGAGCCGTCTTTTGGGTGGGGAATCAAATTATGATATCTGGATACTTCCTCATCAAAATGTCTGGCCTTTGATTACTCAGGGAGCATTTTATCCTCTTAATGAAATATTACCTGAGGATTATTATGGCAACATGGCCAGGGATTTAAGGGTTATTGCTGAAACTCTGTCCCATAGAGGTGAATACTATGCAACCGGTGTGGGAGCAGATCATTATTCAAATATTCATCTGCTGTTCTGGAATAAAGATATCATTGATCGGGAAGGTTTGACTCCCCTGAATGAATTATACAATCAGGATAATTTGACCTGGGAGGTAATAGAAGAATACGCTGAGACTGTAACCAGAGATACTAGTGGAGATGGTGAAATAGATCAATGGGCTTTTGGTTCTTTTGATCCAGTTTTATGGGCCAGCTCCAATAATGCTCTGGTCTCCCGAAGAGATGAAGATGGCCAGATGAAGTTTACTTTTGATAATGAAGAAGGTTTATATGCTATTGAAAAGCTTCTGGAATGGGAAAATGCGGGCTACTTTGGAGCCGGCTGGGAAAGAATAGAAGTTTTTGAAGGTTTAGTGGCCATGGATGCTGTTCCACTGTGGTTTTTTGAGCGTTTTTATGATGAGCTTGAAGATGACTGGGGTGTTGTTCCTTTACCAAGGGGTCCCCATACAGATGATTATGTATACTTTTCCTACAATGTAGATAATGTTTATATACCGGCTAATGCAACAGATCCCGAAAAACTGGTAGCTGTTCATAATTTTCTCTTCCGTCAGGAGGAACAATTAGCAGATAGAGAAGACTTCAGAATAGAAATGTCTCCTGATCAAACGACCTATGAGGTTTTAATTGACGTGGAAGAAAGCTGGTCGGGTGAATCCTATCTTTTAGAAGGAATTTTAGGACCACACTGGGATGGGGGGAGACCTTTTGGCGCGGTTATGAGTCCTATACTTTATGAAGGAGCAGATCCGGCAACTGAATTTGCAGCCGGTCGGGATGCTATCCAGGCTACCATTGATGATCTTTTTGATCAGTAAAATTCAATATAGTTAAGAACAGATATAGTTTAAAACAGATTAAATCAGGGCGATCCCTCCTTTTGGGGAGGGATTTGCCTTTATAAAAACCATAAACAGACAGGAGATTATTTGTATTAAGCCTGTGGTGAGGACAAACATGATTATTTAAACTGGATTGCAGGTTCAGTTAAATACAGGACTAATTTCTTTTATTTTTTATATAAATGATTATCCTGCAAAAGTGTTATTTTAAGATTTTTCAAATTATGATTGCTTTCATGACATTAATGTTGTTTTTAAAATAAAATAAAATTGACTTTTTGCAGGACCACTATAAAAGACTTTTTAAAATGATGGGCCAGTTTATTCCTGGAGGTGGTTTGTTAATGACAACTATAAATGATATAGCACAAAAAGCCGATGTTGCCAAATCAACAGTATCCAAAGTCATTAATAATTATGAAGGTGTTAATGAAGAAACCAGAAAACATATTTTGAAAATAATGAAAGAAAATAATTTTTGGCCCAATGCCACAGCCCGCAGTCTTTCAACAAATAAATCAAATATAATTGGTATATTCACAGCTTCAAGTCTAAATGATCAATTTTTCCGAGAAGTTCTGGAAGGAATTGAAGAAATTATGGGCCGGGCTGGATATGATTTGTATTATTTTCTGGGTGGTCCCTGGAATATTTCAGAAAAATCAAATATTAATTACAGTTTTGTGGAAAAAAGCAGGGACCGAAATGTTGATGGGGTTATATTGCTGAGTTATTTAATTGAAGATGATCAGCATTTTAAAGCCATACTGGAATCCAGGATTCCCACAGTATTTATTGATTTAGATTTAGAAGGAAATAATACTTCTTATGTTATGTCCGACAATACTCAGGGAGTAAAACAGGCTGTAAAATATTTATATGATCTAGGACACAGAAAAATTGGATATATTGATGGTTTAGATAATTCAAGACCGGCATTTTTTAGATTTTCTGGTTTCAAAAAAATAATGAAGGAGAAAAAATTAGAATTACAGAAGAACTGGATTTATAGATCTGAATATACTGCCCAGAAGGGATTTCAGGCAATGGAAAGTATTTTAAAACTAGAAAAAAAGCCAAGTGCCTTTTTAATTCAGGATAATATGGCTATAGGAGCTCTTCAGGCTGTTAACAAAGCTGGATATAATGTACCTGGAGATTTTTCTGTAATTGGTTTTGATGATATAGAATTAAGTGCTCATTATGATTTGACTACTATCCGGCAGAATAAATTTTCTATGGGTGAGGCTGCCTCTAAGCAGTTGTTAAAAATCATAAATGGTCAAAAATATCAGCCTCTGCAGATTAAAACAAAACTGGTTGCCAGGGGCTCCTGCCGTGAATTCGATTAAAGGGCACAGCAGATAAATTAATAAATGAAGTGAGTTAAATTTTGTTTCTTCTTGACCGAAAGAGAAGATGAGAATTAGCTCTTTTTGTGAATAAAACAACAGCAGAATGTATCAATATTTTACCAATGAAAACAGAAGAGATCTTTAAATTTAAAACAGCAGTTATTTACATATCCTGTTTAACTTCTTGAGCATATAAAACTACAGTGAAGAAAAAATCACTTAACCCCGATTAATAGGTCGGGGTTGGTTATTGTTAAATGAAATGAATATGATATAATAAATAAAAATACAGTTCTTATATTCATCAAATTCAGGAGTTTGTAATTAAAAATAGGGATTGAAGAACTGATGGGGTGAGTGGACCAATAGATAGGGTTAAAGATAATCTAAATTATAATTCGGGAGTTTATCTGCTTCAGCTTAAATTGTCCGGCAGATACAGGTTAAAAATTGGAGCTCTGGGTTATTATTTTTTTCCGGCAGGTTATTATTATTACTGTGGTTCAGCACAAAAAAATATGTCAGCCCGACTGGAGCGGCATTTATCAGAAGACAAGAAGCTGTACTGGCATATAGATTTTTTGCTGTGTGAGGCAGAGATTGAAAAAATTTGCTGCTGGGAAGAAAAATCAGATTTTGAGTGCCGCCTGGCAGAGAAAATATCTTCTTTAGCGGAATCAGAGATTATAGTTGATAACTTTGGAGCCAGTGACTGCAGCTGTGAAAGTCACCTGTTTTATTTTTCTTTTAGTCCCAACCTTAATCTGGAGTCTGGTTTAATCACCGGTAAGCCGGGAGATTATTATATTGGTTGACTGCAGCAGGCTGCAATTTAAGAATGGTTAAAGTTTTATTATTTTGTTCAGGAGTGTGGTTTTTGTGTCAGCAGATATTGTAAGTGAGCTGAATGAACAGCAAAAAAAAGCTGTCTGTCACCGGGAGGGGCCGCTCCTTGTTTTGGCGGGTGCGGGGAGTGGAAAAACCAGAGTTCTTACTCACAGGATAGCTTATTTAATTAATGAACATGGAGTTGATCCCCGAAATATACTTGCAGTTACCTTTACCAACAAAGCTGCCGAGGAGATGAAAGAGCGGGTTAATAGTTTAATTGGAGGTCTGGACAGAAACCTGCTGGTAAGCACTTTTCACTCATTTGGGGTCCGGATTCTGAGAAAAGAAATAAACAAAATTGGTTTTGCCCGTAATTTTGTGATTTATGATACTGTAGATCAAAAATCAATGATTAAAAGAATTATCAAAGAAGAAATGGAGATGGACCCTAAAAATCTTAATCCAGGAGCAGTGACTTCAGAGATAGCCCGGGCCAAAAATGAGCTGCTGACCCCTAATGAGTATCAAAACCGGATTACTGATTTTTTTCGTAAAAATGTAAAACGAGTATATGAATTATATCAAAAACAGCTTCAGGAAAACAATGCCCTGGATTTTGGAGATTTAATTATGAAAACTGTTGAGCTTTTTACAGAACATGAGGCAGTATGTAAGTATTATCAGGATCGTTATCGCTATCTGCTTATTGATGAATACCAGGATATTAATCTGGCTCAGTATCGTTTAAGCCAGCTTCTGGTGGCCGGACATAATAATATCTTTGTGGTGGGAGATCCCGACCAGTCAATTTATGGTTTTAGGGGAGCGGATATCCGCAATATTCTGAACTTTGAGCAGGATTATCCCGGGGCTAAAACTATCAAGCTGGAGCAGAATTATCGTTCCCAGCCCAAAATACTGCAGGCCGCCCACAGTGTTATTGCTAATAATGAATCGCGGAAAGAAAAAGAGCTCTGGACGGCCCGGAATACGGGACCCGATTTAAAAATTAAGAACGCCGGTACCGCCCGCAGTGAGGCTGATTATGTCTGCAGGCAGATTAACAATCTTTGTGATCGGGATTTTAATTATGGAGATATTGCGGTACTGTTTCGCACCAATGCCCAGTCCCGGCTGCTTGAAGAAGCATTTATGAAGTACAGTATTCCCTACCAGATGGTTTCGGGAACCCGTTTTTATGAAAGAAAAGAAATAAAAGATCTGCTGGCTTATCTGCGGGTGATTTATAATAAGGAAGATGAGATGAGTCTTCGCAGAATTATCAATACTCCCCGGAGGGGTATTGGGCCGGGAACTCTGGAAAAACTTGAAAACTATGCAGCCCAGGATGGTTTGGGACTCTACAGAGCCGGACAAAATGTAAAACAGTGTTCTACTTTAAGTGGGGCTTATGAAAAAAGAGTAGCTGACTTCTTTAGTCTTATGGATGATCTAAGCTCTAAAAAAGAAGACATGCATCTTTTGAATCTCCTGGATGAGATCCTGATCAGGACCGGCTATCGCAAAAAGCTCAGGAAAAAAAATACTGATACCGCTCACAGCAGACTGGAGAATATCGAGGAATTTTTCAATGTAATTGAAGACTTTGTACAAACCGGAGAAGATAATACCCTGGCCGGTTTTCTGGAAGAAGTAGCTCTGCTGTCTGATGTGGATGATCTGGAAGAGGGGGAGCCGGGTGTGGTACTGATGACCCTCCATGCTGCAAAAGGGCTGGAATTTCCGGCAGTTTTTATTACCGGGATGGAGGAAGGAATCTTTCCTCATGCCAATTCTCTTGATGATAAAGAAGATATGGAGGAAGAAAGAAGAATTTGTTATGTTGGTATTACCCGGGCTGAGGAAGAACTATATTTAACCAGAGCCCGGGAAAGAAGACGTTTTGGTAAGAGTCAGCGTAATGATCCTTCACGTTTTTTACGGGAACTGCCGGAAGAAATTCTGGCAGATGACCGGGAAAGTATGGCCTCTTATATCAGCCGGTCTCTTAATTCTGATGATGATTCAGATACCAAAAAAGATACAGCTGATTCTGCTCAGAAATCTAAAAATACCGGGAACTCCAGGTATAAAGTGGGAGATCGGGTGGTCCATCCCCGTTTTGGCCGGGGTAAGATTACAGCCGTTAAGAATGAACATGGGCTGGAAGTAACAGTTGAATTTGAAAAAGGGAAACCCCGTCAGCTGCTGGCGGAGTATGCTTCTTTACAGAAATTATAGGATAAACAAAAATATGAGAGATAGGATACCCTGCTGCAGGTCAGTGATGCTTATTTACATCCACCAGGAAAAATGCTTAGCTTTACATTTTTTAAATCAGGTGATTACAGTGGGTATAAAGAAATGGGTGATATTATTATGACTGGAGATATGGGAAAACCGGAAACATCTCCTGAGAGTGCTGAACAGAGAATTAATGAGCTTAGAGAAAAAATACGATATCATGAATATCAGTATTATGTGCTTAATGAACCGGAAATTTCGGATGCTGAATTCGACAGAATGATGAGAGAGCTGGAGCAGTTAGAACAGGAGTATCCGGAATTAATTACTTCTGATTCTCCCACCCAGCGGGTGGGAGGAGAGCCCCTGGATGAGTTCTCCAAGGTAACCCACAGTGAGCAGATGCTTTCTCTGGGCAATGCTTTTGATGCCGGGGAAGTCAGGTCTTTTGTGGATCGGGTGTATCGGCTGGCCGGTCACAGGGATATAGAATTTATTCTGGAGCATAAAATTGATGGACTATCAGCGATTTTAACATATGAAGAAGGTAGTCTGGTTCGGGGAGCCACCCGGGGCAATGGGCTGGTCGGTGAAGATGTTACTCCCAATATAAAAACTATCCACACTATTCCTCTGAAATTAAAAAAGGAAGCAGTGGACATTGAATTAAGGGGTGAGATCTTTATAAAAAAAGAGGATTTTGAAAGATTGAATCAACAGCGTATGGATAGAGAAGAAGAACCTTTTGCCAACCCCCGTAATGCCGCAGCCGGCTCGGTTCGCCAGCTTGATCCCGATATTGCTGCCCGGCGCCCGCTTGATTTTATAGCCTACAGTGTTCTGGATCCGAAGAGACATTCACTAAAACAACATGAGGAAACTCTCGAACTTCTTGAAGAACAGGGATTTAAAATTAACTGGTATGAGAAATATAAGGATGTAGAACAAATAATTAAGAAATGTGAAGAATGGACGGCCCAAAGAAATGAACTTCCCTTTGAAATAGATGGTATAGTGATTAAAGTCAATGACCTTGCCTTACGTGATCAACTGGGGGCCACTTCTAAAAGTCCCCGCTGGGCGGTAGCCTATAAATTTCCGGCTCAGAAAAAAACTACCACTATTCAGGATATTAAGATATCGGTGGGGCGGACCGGGGCCCTGACTCCTACGGCCCGGCTGGAACCGGTGGAGCTTGATGGTTCTACGGTCAGCAGAGCTACCTTACATAATGAAGATGAAATAAGGAAAAAAGATGTTCGAATAGGTGATCGGGTACTGGTCCAAAAGGCGGGAGATGTTATTCCGGAGATTGTTAAAGTAATTACAGAACAGCGTACCGGCCAGGAAGAGAAATTTGAAATGCCGGATCACTGTCCGGTCTGTGGGGCTCCGGTGTTAAGAGAAGAAGATGAAGCCGTTGTCCGCTGTACCAATATAACCTCCTGTCCGGCCCAAAAAAGAGAAGGAATTCTGCATTTTGTTTCCCGAAATGCCATGAATATTGAAGGAGTTGGACCAGCTCTGATAGATCAGCTGCTTGCAGAAGAATTGATTGATGATTTTGCTGATTTATATTTTTTGAATAAAAAGGATTTAATTCCTCTCGAAAGACTGGCGGAGAAATCAGCCGAGAATAAAATTAAAGCGATTGAGGATAGTAAAGAACGGGAGTTTTTTCGGGTTATTTTTGCTCTGGGTATTCGTCATGTGGGCCAGAATGCAGCTCGAATACTCAGTGGAGCTTATACTGATATTGATCGTCTGGCCGAAGCTGAAAAAGAAGAGCTAAAAGAGCTTTCCGAAATAGGTCCCGTGATTGCTGAAAGTGTGGTTAGTTATTTTCAGGAAACACATAACCGGGAAGTTATTGAAAAATTAAAGAAAGCCGGAGTAAATCTTTCTCAGAACAAGACAGGAGATCAGCAGCGGGAACTGGAGGGAGAACGTTTTGTGTTTACCGGTGCTCTGGATAATTATACCCGAAATGAAGCCCAGGATTTAGTGCGCAGCCTGGGGGGCAGACCCACCTCCAGGGTCAGCGGGCAGACCGATTACTTAGTTGCCGGGGAAAACCCGGGCTCCAAACTGGAAGAAGCGCGAAAGCTGGGGGTGACTGTGCTCAGCGAAGAAGAATTTGAAGCTTTTTTAAAATAGCAAAAAATAATTTAGTTATTTAATAATAAAAAACATATTCAGGAAAGGAGATAAAATTATGATTTCCAGAGAGGAAATTAAACATATTGCCCAACTTGCCCATCTGGAATTAGATGAAAAACAGTTGGATAAGTTTACCGAACAGCTGGGTGGTGTTATTGACTCTTTTGAAAAGCTTGATAAGCTGGATACCGAAGGAGTTGAACCTACAGCCTACACGGTACCCATGAAAAATATTATGCGGGAGGATAAAGTAGAGGAATCTTACAGTCAGGAGGATATACTGGCCAATGCCCCGGATAAGAAGAAAGGGCATTTTCGAGTTCCTCCTATTTCTGGTGAGGAGTGATCACCTGCAGTCAGAAAAGGAAGTCTGTATTTTATGAGTACCTGCAGTAAAACTAAATAAGGGTCTGAATTTAAAATTATTTTTTCAAGGAGGTGGCCAGGCCTGATTATATATCAGGTTTATATATGAAAATATATGAGATGTCGGCAGGAGAACTGCTGGATAAAAAAGAGAATGGAGAACTTGACACAGAAGATATATTAAATGCATTTCGGGAACGAATTGATGAGGTAGAAGACCGGGTCCGGGCCTTTATCACGGTGAGTGAAAAAGAAGTTTCTGAAGAGCTGGCTGAGATGGAAACAGGAGGAGAGCTGGAAGGAATACCTCTGGCTGTTAAGGACAATATGTCAACTGCTGATATGGAAACAACCTGTGCTTCAAAAATTTTACAGGGTTATAACCCCCCTTATGATGCCGCCGTGATTGAACAGATTCGAAAGCAGGGGGGTGTGATAGCAGGTAAAACTAATCTTGATGAATTTGCCATGGGTTCTTCCACGGAGAATTCGGCCTTTTATCCAACCCGAAATCCCTGGAATCTGGATCATGTTGTTGGTGGTTCCAGCGGGGGTTCGGCGGCTGCTGTGGCGGCCGGTGAAGTGGCAGCTGCTCTGGGCTCTGATACAGGGGGCTCTATTCGTCAGCCGGCCTCTTTTTGTGGGGTTGTGGGTATGAAACCGACCTATGGTAATGTTTCCCGTTACGGCTTAATAGCCTTTGCCTCTTCTCTGGACCAGATCGGGCCCCTGACCAGAAATGTGGAGGATAGTGCCCGTATTTTAAATGTTATCTCCGGACATGATAAGCGGGATACAACCTCTGTAGATCGAGAATTTCCGGATTATATGGAATTTATTAAGGAAGATGTGTCCGGGATGAAAATTGGAGTACCCCGGGAATACTTTGCGGTGGATTTTGATAAAGAAGTTGAAAAAACAGTCAAGGATAGCCTGGAAGTACTGCAGGAAGCCGGGGCCCAAATTGAAGAAGTCAGTGTGATTGAGCCCGAATATGCTCTGGCGGCCTATTATATAATTGCCCCTGCTGAAGCCAGTTCCAATCTGGCCCGCTTTGATGGGGTTAGATATGGCAGCCGCAGTGCTGCTGAAGATGTGAGCTCCATGTTTACCAGAACCCGCAGTGAGGGTTTTGGGGAGGAAGTTAAAAGGAGAATCATGCTGGGCACCTATGCTTTAAGTTCCGGTTACTATGATGATTATTATCTCAAAGCTCAGAAGGTAAGAACATTGATCAAAGATAGATTTGCTGAACTTTTTTCCGGGTATGATCTTCTGGTCTCACCGACCTCACCTTCGACGGCTTTTAAGATTGGAGCGGAAAAAGATCTAATGGAGCAATATCGTGCTGATATATTTACTGTTCCGGTAAATATTGCCGGTATTCCGGCTATTTCACTGCCCTGTGGTTTTGATAGCCAGGGGCTGCCGGTTGGTTTTCAGATTATGGGGCCTCATTATGGAGAAGGAGCTATTCTGCAGACCGCCTATACCCTGGAACAGAAGTTAAACCTAGAGCAGAAACCCGAACTTTAGAGAATTAAATTTTTTGTGGAGGTGTTAGGATAAATGTCAGCTACAAAACAGAAGACGGTTTATGAGACAGTAATTGGGCTGGAAGTTCATGTCCAGCTGAAGACAGATTCCAAGATTTTCTGCAGCTGCAGTACGGAGTTTGGAGGTGCTCCCAATACTCACACCTGTCCGGTGTGTATTGGGCTGCCGGGAACCCTGCCGGTGCTGAATAAAAAAGCGGTGGAATATGCGGTTAAAGCAGGACTTGCTTTAAATTGTAATATATGTGATTACAGCAAATTTGACCGCAAAAATTATTTTTATCCGGACCTGCCCAAGGCCTACCAGATTTCACAGTATGATAAACCGGTGGGTGAAGATGGTTATATTGAGATAGAAGTTGAGGGTGAGGAACATAAAATTGGAATAACCCGGATTCATCTTGAGGAAGATGCAGGTAAACTTATTCATGAAGGAACAATTGATTTTTCAACAGGCAGCCTGGTTGATTACAACAGATCGGGAGTACCTTTGGCCGAGATTGTCAGTGAACCGGATATCAGGACTCCGGCTCAGGCCCGGGAATATTTAGTTCAGCTGAAAAGTATTATGGAATATCTGGGAGTATCGGACTGCAATATGGAGGAGGGTTCTCTGAGGTGTGATGCCAATGTTTCTCTGCGTCCGAAAGGCCAAAAAGAATTTGGTATAAAAACTGAAGTAAAAAATATGAATTCTTTTAAGGCTGTTGAAAAGGCCCTGAGTTTTGAGGTACAGAGGCAGAAAAAGATACTGGATAGTGAAAAAAAAGTTGTTCAGGAGACCAGAGCCTGGGATGAGGATCTGGAAGAAACTATCTCCATGAGAGGTAAAGAGGAGGCTCATGATTATCGTTATTTTCCCGAACCAGACCTGGTACCTCTGGAGATCAGCCGGGAATGGATAAATGAGATAAAAGAGGATCTGCCGGAGCTGCCGCGGGTCAGAAAAAAAAGATTTATAGATGAATATGGTCTTCCGGAATATGATGCCGGTGTATTAACCGATACCCGGGCTCTGGCCGATTTATTTGAAGATGCTGCTGCCGCTCATAATGAGCCCAAAGCAGTCAGCAACTGGATTATGAGTGAGCATTTAAGAAAGTTAAATGAGGAGGAGCTCAGTCCCGGAGAGAGTAAAGTTAAAGGCCGGCAGATCGGAGAATTGCTGAATCTGATCGAGGATGATACTATAAGCAGTAAAATTGCCAAGGATGTATTTGAAAAAATGTTTATTACCGGTCAGGATCCGGAGCAAATTGTGGAAGAAGAGGGATTAAAACAGATAAGTGATGAGGGTCAGCTGGAAGCTATTATCGAAGAGGTTATTGACGAAAATCCGGAGGTAGTGGAAGATATTAAAAATGGCAAAGATAAGGCAGTAGGCTATCTGGTCGGACAGATTATGCAGAAGACTAAGGGCCAGGCCAACCCTCAGAAGGCGAACAGGATGCTTAGAGAAAATATCAAAAAGGATTAGGTAAAGCAGGACAGACTAAAACTTAAAAATTAAGCCAAACGGGAGGTCATCATGTTATATAAAAATCAATCAGAACAGCTGTCTGAAGAACTGTTTTCTAACCCTACTTCAGAATACCGGGGTACTCCTTTCTGGGCCTGGAATACTAAACTAGAAGTCTGTGAACTGCTGGAACAAATTGAGCATCTAAAAGAGATGGGCCTGGGGGGCTTTCACATTCATCCCCGGGTTGGTCTGGATACAAAATACCTGGGACCGGAATATATGGAAGCTGTCAGAGCCTGTAACCAAAAAGCAAAAGAGGAGGAGATGCTGTGCTGGTTATATGATGAGGATAAATGGCCTTCCGGTTTTGGTGGGGGTTATGTCACCCAAAATCAGGAATATAGAGCCCGCTTTTTGGTTTTTACTCCCCAAAAATATGACCTTTCCCGGGATAAGCTTGATGATGGCGAATATGATGCCTCAGCCCGGGTGCAGAGAAGTACAAGCAGAAAGTTTTTGGGAAAGTATGAAATAATTCTAAAGGACGGTTATTTACAGGATTATCGGTCTTTAAAGGAAGATGAACAGCCTTCAGGTGAGGGAGAAATCTGGTGGGCTTATCTGGAGGTGGCCGGAGATAGCCCCTGGTTTAATAACCAGTCTTATGTAAATACTCTGGATAAAGAGGCCATTGATAAGTTTATTGAGCTAACTCATGAAAAATATTACGCAGAGTTAGGGGAGGATTTTGGTGATTCCATACCGGCCATTTTTACCGATGAACCTCAATTTACTCATAAAGAAACTTTAAATTTTGCCCGGCAGAAAAAAGAGGTAACTCTTCCTTTTACCGATGACCTGGAGGAATCATTTCAAAACACCTATAAAGTGAGCCTGCTGGCGCATCTTCCGGAACTGATCTGGGAGCTGCCGGAAGGCAAAATTTCAACAATCAGGTATCGTTATCATGACCATGTAAGTGAGCGTTTTACCCAGGCTTTTGCCGATAATATAGGCAGCTGGTGTGAGGAACATAACATTATGCTGACCGGGCATATGATGGAAGAACCCTCACTTAAATCACAGACTGCTGCTCTGGGGGAAACAATGCGCTCCTATCGTTCTTTTCAGCTGCCGGGAATTGATATTCTGTGTGACCGCCGTGAATTCTCCACAGCCAAACAGGCTCAGAGTGCGGCCCGACAGTATGACCGACCGGGTGTGTTAAGTGAACTCTATGGAGTTACCAACTGGGATTTTGATTTCAGAGGACATAAACTTCAGGGAGACTGGCAGGCAGCCCTGGGAGTTCAGGTCCGGGTACATCATCTGACCTGGGTGTCAATGGCCGGAGAAGCCAAAAGGGATTATCCGGCAAGTATTGGCTATCAAGCGCCCTGGTATCAAGAATATCCGCTTATCGAAGATCATTTTGCCCGGCTGAATACTGTATTAAGCCGGGGAGAGCCCCAGGTTAAAGTCGGGGTAATTCATCCAGTTGAATCATACTGGCTGCACTGGGGACCCGAAGATCAAACGGCTGATATCAGAGAGGAACTGGACAGTAATTTTAACAATCTTATTGAATGGCTTTTATATGGACTGATTGATTTTGATTTTATTTCCGAATCTTTGCTGCCGTCTTTATCTGATATTGAAACTGAGGATAAACTTTCGGTAGGAGCAGTCGATTATGAGGTTATAGTGATGCCCGGGTGTGAGACTTTAAGGAGCAGCACTCTGGACCGTCTGGAAGCTTTTGCAGATGGTGGGGGACGTATCATTTTCATGGGAGAAAAACCCTCACTGGTAGATGGTAAGCCCTTCCGGAGGGCCCAAAAACTTGCTGAGAGATCTGAAAATATCCCCTTCAGGAGAAGCAGAATTTTGACCGCCCTGCAAGAAATCAGGGATATTGATATAAGAAAAAAGGATGGGTCACGGTCTGATAATCTTTTCTACCAGATGCGGTGTGATGGTGACCGAAGGTGGTTGTTTATCTGCCATGTAAACAAAATGGGAAATCCCGACATTTCTTTCGGTGAGGAGATTGAACTAAGGATTGAAGGTTCCTGGCAGGTAAGTATATATGATACTTTAACCGGAGAAATATCTGACTGTCCTGTGGAGCATAAGAATGAACAGACAGTAATAAAGCATTATTTTTATGAACATGATAGTTTACTTTTGAGTTTGGAACCGGTAACAGCTGAAAGCCCCGAAAAAAGCAGTACAGAAAAGGAAGATAAATCTCCGGTATCAGTTCAGCCCGGACAAAAAAGGCCATCACCTTCTGCTGAAAAAATCGATATAACTGACCCGGTACCGGTTAGCCTCAGTGAGCCCAATGTCCTGCTTCTGGATATGGCTGAATATGCCTTTGATGAAGGTTCCTGGCAGTCCAGAGAAGAAATACTGCGGATAGATAATAAATTCCGAAAAAAGCTGGGCTATCCTCTGAGAATGAGTGCTATGGCCCAGCCCTGGCTCAGGGAGGAAAAAGAGGATGTTGAACACACCCTGGCTTTAAAATTTAATATAGAATCAGAAATTGAAATAGAGAAACCGGTGCTGGCCCTGGAAAATGCGGAAAACACCAGAATTTTTCTTAATGAAAAGCAGGTTCAGGGCTCCCCGGAGGGTTATTTTGTTGATAAAAGTATTAAAAAAGTGCCCTTACCGGCAATTCCGGCCGGAGAGACGGAGCTTATACTCAAGATACCTTTCAATTCCAGGACCGATGTAGAATGGTGCTATCTTCTGGGGGATTTTGGAGTTGAAGTTACAGGCAGCCACAGTAAAATAATTGAACCAGTAAAGCAGCTGACTTTTGGGGACTGGACAGCTCAGGGGTTACCTTTTTATGCCGGTAATGTAACCTACCACTGTTCTATAGAATGTGGTCAGGGTGAGCTGTATGTGGAAACACCACAATTTAGAAACCCACTGTTAACCGTTTCTCTTGATGGGAAAAGAAAGGATGAGATTGCCCTGGCCCCTTACAGAGCAGACCTGGGGGCTGTGGAGTCCGGGAAGCATAAAGTTGATCTCAAGGTTTATGGAAATCGCATAAATACATTTGGAACCGTACACAACTGTGATCATACTTATTCCTGGTTTGGTCCTGATGCCTGGCGAACCTCGGGCAGTCGGTGGTCCTATGAATATCAATTAAAGGAAATGGGCCTTTTGATCAGCCCTGAGTTTATCCTTGACCAAAATTAGAATAAGTGTCCGGGAATTTGCCCTCTTTTAAATTCTTTTTGAAATATTTTTGTAGAGGGCTTATTCCTTTAGCCAGCAGGGTTTATTATTCAGACAGCAAAAGAAAGGAGGTTTACCGGAAAATCATACCGGTATTTTATGAATAATAATCATAAGTTCAATAATTTTTTGGAAAAGTCAAAGATTGGTCTGCCCGATCAGGATATCGGCTGCAAATATCATTACACGACCATTAAAGCGGTACGGGGTATAGTTGAAGATAACAACATCTGGGTTTCTAATGCCATGTTTTTAAATGATAAATCTGAGGTTAAATATGCCTGTAATGTAATTGAAGAAACTATCAGGGAAGATAAAGATATATGTAATGAAGTTATTGAGATAATTGAAGAATTTATTAATTATATAGTAGAGAGGTCAGACCAGATCTTTGTGCTTTCAACTTCCAGCAATATAGATTCTCAGCTGCTGTGGTCCAATTATTCCAATATGGATGGCTACTGTATGGGTTTTAATTTTTCAGAAGTCTGGGAGGATCTTTTTATCCGTTCACCCGGTGGAGAGGTCATGGATTTAGACTATAACAAACATATAAGAGTGGATAAGGTTATTTATGATCGGGAAAAACAGCGGGAATTTATCCGGGAGCCGCTGACCAAAATTGATGATTATTACCGGGAAAATCCGGCCGGTGATTTAACTGAATTTATGCATTATTTCTTTCATGTTCTGATGATGTTTAAAGATCCAAAATTCCGCCATGAAGAAGAATTCAGAATTGTATTTTTGCTGCCTGAATTTGAAAAATTTGTTGATTATTATGTGTCCAATGGAATCTTAATTCCCTATATCCAGGTTAATTTCAAGAACAAAATTCCCCTGGAACATATAAAAATAGGGCCCCGGAATGATATAGACATAGCCCGGGCCAGTATTGAATCTTTTTTAAAATCAAAAGGTTTTCCCGAAGTTGAGGTTAGTAAATCTGATATTCCCCTGCGATTTTAAAAAAAATTAAAAAATGAGAACAAAAGGTTTCCCGGGCAATAATTAATCTGAAGGGCCAGACTGCAGTATATTCCACTGTTATCTTTGACACAGGATAGAGTTTTATGGTATTATTGTCATAGTCTTATAAAGATACTATGAATTGTCCGGAGAAAAATAAATTAGAAAACAATTCTGCTGTTTTGAAACTTTGTAGAGGTCAACAAATTTATTTCAATTTATTTAAATAGAGGTGAGAAAATTGAAAATTTCTACTCAGGGACGCTATGGTCTAAGAGCACTGGTTGATCTGGCTGTTCATCAAAGTTCGGGGGCCATACCTTTGCGAGAAATTTCACAGAGGGAGGATATTTCCGAACGTTATCTGGAACAGTTATTCGCTAAATTAAGAAAGGCGGAGATTGTGAGCAGTGTGCGGGGAGCCCATGGTGGTTATATGCTTAATCAGGAACCAGAAGAAATAACCGTGGGTGATGTTATGCGGGTACTGGAAGGAAATCTTTCACCGGTGGACTGTACAAAAGAAAAGAATGGTGAATGTGAATATGTAAATACCTGTGTTACCCGGGAAGTGTGGATGGAGATCAAGGAAAAAATTAAAGAAGTAGTCGAGTCAAAAACACTGGCTGACCTTAAAGAAAGGGCCCTGGAAATAAAACAGGAAAAAGGTGAACAGGGTTATATGTATCATATATAAAAATTTCCCAATCGGTTTTGGCAGCTGGAATAATTTTACCAGCTGTTTGGGATAATCTTAACTGGCAGGGCAAAAATAATTTTTTTAGAAAATTTGAGAGAATATATCATAAAAAAGGTAAATACATTATAACTTCATTAATTAAAAACTTAATAATGTCCTTGAAATATATTTTTATATCTGCTATAATAAAAATGTATTATAAAATAAAAATATTAAAAATAAAAACTCAGGTGTAAATAATGAGCACAATCATTAATGGCAAATCAAAACTGGATAAGGAAACTCCGATTCCACTTTATTTTCAGTTGAAAGAATTAATAAAAGATAAAATTGAAAATGGTGATCTGGAAGAAGGAGATCTGCTGCCTCCGGAACGGGAACTGGCCGAACACTTTGATGTTAGCCGTCCTACAGTGCGGCAGGCCTTAAAAGAGCTGGTTAATGAAGGTCTGCTGCGGAGGGAAAAGGGAAGAGGCACATATGTAGCAGAAGGAAAGATTAACTACGGATTTATTCAGAAGCTGACCACTTTTTATGATGATATGGAAGAGAAAGGTTATAAACTAAAAACCGAAGTCCTCATTCAGGAGCTGAGAGATCCCCGTGAATTTATTGCCAGCAGATTAAATATTTCAGCTGATGATAAGGTGGTTTTTCTAAAAAGAATTCGTTATGTTGAAGAAGAACCTATTGTAACAGTTCATAATTTTGTTCCCTCAAAACTATGTCCGGGGCTGGAAAAAGTAAATCTTGAAAATAAGTCCTTATATGAAACTATTGGTAAAGAATATGGTCTTTTATATTCTAAAGCCGAGATAAGTCTGGAACCTGCTGTTGCCGATCAGGATGACCAGAAATATCTCAAAGTTGATAAAGGTGCCCCAATACATTTAATGAAAAATATTACTTATGCTCAGTCAGGAGTTATATTTGATTATTTTGAATCACGTTTTCGGGGGGATAAAGGCAAAATAAAGGTCAGACTGGTAAATAACAGCTGAAATC
>PWDW01000048.1 GCA_003553225.1 Halanaerobiaceae bacterium | reverse complement strand
GAATCTACTTTCTCCAGCCTACTTCTTTTATCCCTTCAATTTTTAAGAGTGAACTGTTAATCTCCTCAATTTCTGTATGTAAAGGAATTTTTAATTCAAAAATAGCCGTTCGGTCTTCTTTAAATTCACTGCTTTCAATCTTAATATTTTTGATTTTCACCTCTTTTTTTTCCAGCAAATTTGCTATCTCATCGAGAACATGAGAGGATTCATCAGCCAGACAGTATAATTTCTTCTCTCCCCGATCACTAATCCTTTTCTCCCAGCGATTAAAATAATTAAGGGTGATAAAAACCAGTAAAGTACTCATTCCTGCCATGAGATAAAAACCAACCCCCACAGCCAGGCCGACAGCAGCAGTTATCCACAAACTGGCAGCCGTGGTCAGACCTTTTACTGAAAACCCTTCTCTGATTATAGTACCAGCACCCAGAAAACCGATACCACTAACCACCTGAGCTGCAATTCTTCCCACATCTGGCATCATATCTGGATATAGATCGGCCATAGAAAAAGATACAATCATAATTATGGTTGAACCAAGGCCCACAAGAATATGAGTTCTAAAACCGGCAGGTTTATCCAGCCGCTCCCTTTCCCAGCCAATTAGTCCCGAAAAAAATAACATCATAAAGAGTCGAAGCAGAATAATCTGTTCTGAAATCATAATACCAGCCCCTTCATAAAATTAAACCCCTGCAGTAAAATACAGGATCTTAATTGGTCGGCAGCTTTACTACACCTTTTTTTAAAATAATATTGGCATAAAGAGCACTCTCACCTGTAGCCACAACAGCATAACTTTGCTCTGCTTTCTGATAAAAATCAAAGCGTTCTATAAAATTAAAATCCTGTTTTTTTTCTTCATTTCGGGTAATAATATCTCTATAATCCTCCCAGATAACAGGATCATAATCATCACCAGATACAACTTTCATCAGGGAAACAGGAGTATCAGTATAGCTGTCAAGAGGAAAAAATTTCAAAACAGCATCCAGCAGTTCGGGAATACCATGACCATCACATCTTATCAATTTTTGTGCACGGCTGGCTGCAGGAAAATTTCCGTCTGCAAACACAATCTCATCACCATGTCCCATTTCCATAATTGTTTTCATAAGATCAGGAGAAATTATGGCCGGAATTTGTTTAAGCATTTTTTCACACCCTTTAAAAATATTATATAACATTCTGCTGCTATTTTAAAAAACTATTAGACCATTCAATCACTGACAGCAGGCCCTTATATTATCCCAGAATCCTGTTAAATACTTCAACAGCATATTCAATATCCGAAAAATTTACATCCAGGTGGGTCACTGCTCTTAGTCTTTCATCATCAACCTGAGATAATCTTACTCCTTTTGCAAGCAGCCTCTCCAGCAGTTTTTTAGCTGGCATATTATTTATCTTAAAAATAACAATATTGGTTACTACCGCACCCGAATTAAGACTTATCGAACTTAATTTACTTATTTCTTCAGCAAAAAAACGAGCTCGTCTGTGATCTTCTTTTAATCGGGCAATGTTATTTTCCAGAGCATAAATTCCTCCGGCCGCAATTATACCTGCCTGACGCATAGCTCCTCCCAGACGCTGTTTCCAAAAATGTGCTTTTTCAATAAATTCTTCAGAACCGGCCAGAACTGAACCCACCGGAGCCCCCAATCCCTTACTTAAATCAATCCAAACCGAATCAAATTCAGCAGCATATTTTTCAACCGAAATTCCTGAAGCAGCAGAAGCATTAAACAAACGGGCACCATCCAGGTGAGTCTTAAGTCCATATTTTTGAGAAAGTTCACAGACATCTTTAATTGTGTCCAGAGGCCAGATTGTACCTCCACCCATATTAACAGTTTGTTCAACTGATACCACCCTGGACCGTGGATGATGGTAGTCCTCTCTGCGGACAGCATTTTTTACCTGCTTTGCGGAAAAAATGCCTTTTTTACCTTCCAGAGGTCTAAGGGATACTCCACTTATAACAGCCGCCGCTCCTCCTTCAAAATGCAGGGGGTGAGCTGAAGCATCCATGATAATTTCATCACCGGGCTCACAATGGACTGCATATGCTATCTGATTGGCCATATGTCCTGAAGGTAAATATAGAGCATCTTCTTTGTCCAGCAGTTCAGCTGTCATTTCATTTAACTTATTCACACTGGGGTCTTCACCAAGCTGTTCATCACCAACATCAGCAGCTGCCATAAATTGTCTCATTTTTTCTGACGGCCGGGTAACTGTATCACTGTATAAATCGACTTTTATCTCCATATAAAACACTCCTGTCTGTGTTAAACCATTAAATATTTTAAATTATTAATACAGCTGTCTTTTAAATTATATATGTTAATTTTTTATTTTACTCATACACCGGATATCTAATTTGTCAATAAATTTTTTATCAATAACGCCAGTGAGGTGTTTCTACACTTTCTTCAATTATTCCAGTGAAAATTCCAAAAAGAGCAAAACCGGCAATTATCACCAGAATTGTTATTATAATAGCCGCTATCCCAAGCAATAATCCGGCCAGTGAATACTTCTGATTCTGTGAATAACCGACTGCACCACAGACAATAGCCACCAGGGCCAGTAAAATATTAAATACAGGAATAATCAGCGTAAAAACAAGGGCCGCAATTCCACTTACAAGTGAGATTACTCCCAGAACTTTATCATTTGAATCTGACATAAATTCTCACCTCCAGTCAGCAATCAGCTGTGCCTGATTTCAATTAATTTTTCTGTATTTTTCGAAAACACAAAATATCGAGAGGGGTAAAACCAAAGATCCTGTCCCCGGTTAATCTTTTTTTCTAGAGCTGCCAGAATCGTTATCTCCGTGTCCTTTACCTGCAAATTTAAATTCCACTGTTCCCTGCCGGGCAGATGGCGGGCCTGTAGTATCTTGCCTTTAAGATAGTCATCTTGGGCCCTATGTGATATATCAACATCTCCCGGCCGAAAACCAATGATATGCTGAACTTCAGGGGGAGAAAAATTCTCTCCTGGAATCAAATTTATGCCCTCCAGCTCCGGATTTGTCGACAAAAAGCGTGCTGTAAAAATATTAACTGGTTTTTCATATATTTCCCTGTAGGAGCCCACCTGCTCAACAGAACCTTCTTTCATTATAGCAACCTGATCTGCAAGCAGCCTGGCTTCATTTTGGTCATGAGTTACATAAATCGAGGTAATGGCAAACTTATCCAGTAATTTTTTCAAATTCACTCTAAATTTCTCTCTCATTTTGGCATCCAGGTTAGAAAAAGGCTCATCCATTAAAAACAGTTCCGGTTTTCGGGCTATACATCGGGCCAGTGCGACTCTCTGTTTTTCACCCCCCGATAGTTTATTTGGCTTTCTTTCATACAGCTGGCTGATATCCACCTCCATCAGCTCACTAATTTTTTGCAGCTGTTTTTCTTTATTTAACTCAATATCCCGGGATTTTTGTTTGTTTTTATTAAATAAATAATAGGATAAAATATTGTTTTTTGACTTAAAATGGGGATACAGGGCATAATCCTGAAAGACCATTCCAATATTTTTGTCTTTCGGGGATACATTTTCCACATTTTGGCCATCAAATAAAATTTCTCCTCCATCTATTTTTTCAAGGCCGGCAATCAAGCGCAGCAGAGTGGTTTTCCCACAGCCACTGGGACCCAGGATAACCATCACCTGACCGTCGGGAATTACTAAATTTAAACCATCTATGGAAAATTTTAACTCCTTTTTCCTCCTGAAAATCAAACCGGAAGATCTGTAATAATATTTTTTTATTTTTTTTAATCTGATTTCAGCCATCAACAGTCCTCCAGAATACAGGTTTACAATATGAACAAATTTTATAATCCGCTTAAACCATAAAAACCCATACTTGATTTTTCACGCAAATAAAAAGGGATCTTAATATAAATATAATTATATATAATCACCAGGTGATATTTATAACAACAGTCAACAGAAGTCAACAGAAAAAAATAAAAAGAAAGGCTGTAGAATAATGATTTTATGGTTAAGCTAACTGTTCTGTCAGTTGAATTATTTTGTCAACTGTATTACCAATAAACGAAATAGAATTTTTTAATGGTTTATCCGTGGTAATATCTACCCCGGCCATTTTTGCCAGTTCAACAGGTGTTTTACTTCCTCCAGCTTTAAGTACCTCAAGCCAGTCCTTAACGGCCGGCTCTCCTTGCTGCTGAATTCTTTGGTTAACCACTGTAGCTATGGTCAATCCTGCACTATAGGTGTATGAATACAGACCCATATAATAATGGGGCTGCCGCATCCAGGTTAGCTCAGCACCTTCATTAATCTCAATGTCTGTACCCCAGAAATCCTCCAGTACCTGTCTTTTAAGCTTGTTTAAACGAGGAGCCGAAATACTCTCCCCCCGCTCAATAATTTTATAGACTTCTCTCTGATAGGCTGCTTCCAGCAGATGGGTCACAAAATTATGGAAATATGTATTACCGATCATAGTAGCCAGAACCCATCTCTGAAAACGGGGATCCTCTTTCTGTTCGATAAGATAGTTGGTCAATAAGAGTTCATTTATGGTTGAAGGAGCCTCCACAAAATAGGAGGAAGGACGATCTTCAAACAGGCTGTTGTGCTCCTGTGATAATATAAAATGACCTGCATGTCCCAGTTCATGCACCAGAGTAAAAACCTGACTCATTAACCCCGTCCAGGACAGTAATATAAATGATTTTTTCCCATATGGTGTTGAACAAAATCCCCCGGTGGACTTTCCTTTGTTCTGAGCAAAATCAACCCATCTTTCCTCATATGAATCTAAGACCAGGTCTCTGTATTCATCACCTAAAACTGAAAGAGCTCCAGCCACATATTCCTTTGACTTTTCAACAGTAACCTCAGGTTCAAAATCAGGATCCAGAGGTATCTTTAAATCAGCATAGGTCATTTTATCCAGGCCATAAACCTTTTTTAACAAACCGGCATATCTTCTCATATGAGGTGCCAGATGTTCCATAATGAGGTCTATTTGGCGGTCATAAAGGTCTCTGTCAACTTTCTGTTCAAATAATAGATACTCAAAAATATCATCATATCCTCTCATATCACTAATAATTTTCTCTTTCTGAAGCTGAGTATTATAAGATGCCGCCATTGTATTCTGATAATCCCGAAGTGATTCCGAGAATTTTTTAAAAGCAGTCCTTCTTATCTCATTATCGGGTTCCATCTGATATTCATTCTCAAACAGAACAAAACTGAGGGGGTATTCCTCGCCTCCCACATTAAAACTTTCAAACTCAAGATCTGCCAGCTTAGTCTGATTATATATGCTCTGTGGAGCCTGCAGAACCGGGGACAGAGCAGAAAGAGTCTTTTCAACTTCGGGATCCAGTCTGTATTCTTTTTTACGTATTAAATCCTGAAGATATACTTTATAATCTTCAGTCTGTTCGGCAGTTTTCTCGATCAAATTATTATCCAGTTCCATTATTTCACTTTCAATAAATGAAGTTGAACTACTTATCTGAGAAAAAAGCATTTTAATATTATTTAATCTTTCCTGCCTTTTTTGATCAGTCTCATCAACTGAAGCAGAAAGATGGGCATATGTGTAAACATGATAGCCGGCAATCATTAAATTTTCGTAATCCTGCAGACAATTTAAGACTACCTCCGGGTTATCAAGTTTTCCCCTGTATTTTTCAACTATATGTGATGATTTATTTTTTATCTGCTTTACTGTTTTATTGAACTCCTCTTCATCAGCAAATATTCTTGTTAAATCCCATTTCAGGGATTCCTTAACTTCACTGCGCTTTTTCATGTTTTCGGTGGACAAAAATATCACTCCCCTAAGATTTTGTTTTTAAGTAAAATGTTTTTGCTTAAAAAAATATAATTTTACCATTATTTTTTACTGTATTTTACTACTTCTATAAAAAAATATTTTTTCCTTTATGTAATGGTCCCAATAACAAAAAAACCTGCCCGGAGGCAGGTAAATTGTCCTTTCTTTACAAAATAAATAATATATATCTTATACTGAGGCATATAAGATACTTCTGTATGATGCTAAATATATCTGTTTTAAAAAACAGCAGTTAAAAAATATAAATTTAAATATTATCTTTCTTCAGTAATTTTTGAATCTCCCGCCTTCCGGAAGCAGAAATATTCTGCATCATGTATTCAATCAATTTAACTTCAGCAAAAGCATCCAGCCTGTCTATTATGTGAATTAACGCCATTTCATCATCAATATCCTGACGAAGTATTTTTTTTATCTGTTTTTTGCTTTCTTCTATTCCCTCTGACCAAAGTTTATTATAGAGCAGGTGGATAATTTCTTTGCGCTCTCTGGAAGTCATTTTTTCTATTTTCTGCATATATTTTATATCACTGGACTTATTAACCACCCGATCCAGGTTGCTGTGGCTTAGAATCTCCTGAATGTTGCTGGAGAGACTGGTCTTACATCTGGGCCTTTCTTCCCCGGTTTGAGCTACATACCTGCTGCAGCGGGGGTTAAGGGTGACTTCAGAATTTTTTTCACGTAATTGAGCAGCCAATTTCAAATTGAATCTGGGCAGTTTATTTTGTGGTAAATCTTTTGGTCCTTTATTATGATTGGTCATGGTGGCCACCTCCTGATTTATCTAACTGCTATAACTTTATCACAAATGATTACTATTGTCAAGTAGATTTTTAGTCCGATAAATTTTGTCAGAAAATGTACCCCTTTCTATTCAATTAAAACTGCCCTAACCGGAGAACCTTCGGCACCTTCCAGTTTTAAAGGCAGAGCAATCAGGGTAAATTCTCCGGGGGTAATATCAGATAGATCAACTCCTTCCAGCAGTAAAATTTCATTCTGCAAAAGCATTCTATGAACTTTTTGGTTACCAATCCCATGCTTCCCCACAGAAAGATAATCTATTCCAATAAATTTTATCTCTTTAGAAATTAAATACTCAGCAGACTCTTCGGTCAAGCCCACATAACTTTTATCAAATTTGGAATCATCGAGAATCTTGCTGTTGACGGTTTTAAAAAGAATATTGTTCCGGGTGAAATTAATTTCTTCCAGTTCCGAAACTTTAATTTCTTTTTTATTCTTAATATTAACAACCTGAACTGAGATCATAAAATCATTCACTGAAAAATCACATATTTCTTTTCCCTGATCAATAAAATGGAGAGGAGCATCCAGGTGAGTTCCGGTATGGGTGCTTAAGGAAAGAGAGGTTAAATTGTAACCATCTTCTTTGAATTTTTTTTATTCGGTTATTTGCACCGGTTCTGTCCCCGGATAAAGCAGCATTTCCTGAGTTATGGACATGGAAATGTCATATATCTTTTTGTTTTTAAACATATTGTCTCCTTTCTAATTTTTGACTGATAAATAATTGTCCTTAATACTAATTTAATTAAATTTTATCTTTAAATAATTTATGGTTTAATTTTCTCCGGGGGATCATAATCCACACCAAATGTTTCCACTAAAACCTCTTTCATAACCTGCTCCTGTAATGGTATATCTCTAACATCAGTATTTACTGCTGCAATTTCATCAACAGTTTCCATACCCGAAATTACTTCTCCAAAGGCAGCATAACTTCCATCCAGCTGAAAAACATCCTCGTGCATAATGAAAAATTGTGATCCCGCAGAATCAGGATCCTGAGCCCGGGCCATAGAAATAACTCCTCTTTTGTGTTTCAGATCATTTTCAAATCCATTTCCCGTAAATTCACCTTTAATACTGTAGCCCGGCCCCCCGGTTCCGGTTCCCTGAGGATCTCCGCCCTGAATCATAAAACCTTCAATAACCCTGTGAAAAATCAGTCCCTGATAAAAGTCCTGTTCAATTAGATAAATAAAATTTTTGACTGTATTAGGTGCTGTTTCCGGATAAAGTTCCAGCACAATCTCTCCCCCGCCATCCATTATTATTGTCACTTCAGGATTCAGCGGTTCTTCACCACCTCCTGAAGCAGCTCCAAAAATCAATCCTCCTCCAACCAATAAAAAAATACCGACCACGATTAACATTTTATTTTTTATCTTCAATTTTTTTCTCCTCTCTTTTTTTGACGGTTAATCAAGTTTTTTCTTTCTGCTGTATTCTTTTAAAATTATTTTTAAATGCTTTTTAGGACAGTCCCTTCCTTTTATAAACATAAATCAGCATTAAAAAAGTTAATAAAATACTCAAAACTATAATCCCAATTTCTGTCAGCATATCCCTCAACAGCAGTCCCTGATTTAATGACATTTCAAGTATTCTAAAGTAATAATTGGTGGGCAAAAAACCTGCCAGCAGATTTAAAATACCTGATTGCCCATTTACTGAAGCTAACTGAGGAACCAGCAGCAGAAGAAGATAAACCGGCAGCCCAATTGTACCTGTAGCCATCTGGTTGGGAGCCAAAAGGCCCACCATCATACCAATGAAAATAGAAAAAATAGATATTAAAATAGTTGATAACAATACTGCTCCAAAATTTTGAGCTCCCATCCCTGTGATAAAAATCAATATAATTGAAACTAATATAATTGAAATAAAAGTTAATAATCCCTTCCCCAGCAGTACATCACCGGCCCCTGCCGGAGATAACATAAGCACTTCCAGAGTATCTTTTTCCTTCTCCTCGGCAATCAACATCGAAGGAACATACATCCCCACCATAACCACCAGAAATAACAAACCAAAACCCAGGGCCATACTAACCGGCATTTCAGGTAGAAAATTCTTCCAGACCAGAGTCAAAAAAATCGGTAAAATGTACATAACCAGTATGTTTGTATTTTTCTTTATATCCTGTATTTCTTTTATTAAAATCGAGAAAATAATACCCGGATTTATTGTAAAAATCACATTAGATCACTCCCGGTTAATTTTACAAAGATATCAGCCAGGGTCGGTTCCCGGGAATGCACAGCGGCCAAACGGCCTTCACTCATCCATTTTTTCATCAGGCTGGCACTCTCTTCAGAATTCATCGGTATAATTTTTTCTTCATAATCTTTCTGTTGATTATCGCTGTTTTTCAAAAGTACTTTAATTTTATTTTCTGAATAAGCCATTTTCAGCCGGTCCGGAGTATCCAGAGCAGCTATATGACCACAATCAAGAAAAGCAACCCGCTCACTTAGTTTATCTACCTCTTCCATATTATGAGATGTTAACAGCAGAGTCAGACCCTGATGATTCAAATCAAGCAGGATCTTGTGTATGGCTTCTGCAGCCGCCGGATCCAGACCGGAAGTAGGTTCATCAAGAAACAGCACCTCAGGTTCATGCAGCAGAGCCCTTATTAACAGCACTTTTTGTTTCATACCCCGGGAAAGTGACTTAACTGCAGCATCCGCTTTTTCTTCCAGACCTACCTGTTTTAGGTAATTATCTATTATGTCAAAATCAGTTCCATAAAGACGGCAGAAAAATTTTAGGTTCTGAACAACAGTTAGCCTCTCATAAAGATTTGTTTCTTCAGGTACTACTCCCATAATGGGGCGAATCTGCTTTCTTTTTTTCAAAACATCAAATCCTTTAATTGTGGCCCGGCCCTGATCGGGTTTTAGCTGTCCGGTTAATATCTTTAAAGTGGTTGTTTTACCGGCACCATTGGGACCCAGAAGGGAAAAAATTTCCCCATTATTTATTGTAAATTCTATTCCCCGCAGAGCTTCCGTGCCACCATAGGATTTATGTAAATTTTTAACTTCAATCAATGTTTCCACTTCCTTATAAAATATATAATTTTCTCCTAAAAATCTTATGCATAATGATAATATATAACATTAAAAAATAGTATTAAATATTTATCATCAGATAGGTAATTTGGATAAATTATACCATATTTTTAATAAAAAATCTACCATACAATCCACAATATTCTTTTAAAACTCCAATATGCAAATTTGCTATTAAGTCCTTTTGATCAAAAGGCTGCCGGACTGTTAATCTTACTTAGCCGGTTAATAATTAATTTAAAGAAATTTTTTAATAATAATTCTACAGCTGAAATCTTTTCTATAAACAAACTATATGTTATTATATTATAAACGTTTGTGATATATTTAATAAATTATAATTAATTAAATGCAGATAAGGACATGGCAGATAAAAAAAGAAATCTGTCCACTCTGGATCTTAACTTTTATAGAGCAGACAGATGACCTGGTATTTTTCGTTAATATAATAATAAATAACAGGGGGTTTTTTCATGAACAAAATACTGAAAAAAATTCTGGCCTTTTTGTCTTTTTTTGCTGCAGTTTTTATGTTTGCCCTGGCCAACTGGGTACCGGGTTTTGGTTTTATAATTCTTTCTTTTATTTTATTACCCAGAGATTTTACACCAAAATAAACTCTAATCTTTCCGGTCCCTGCCGGTTAAAAAGACTAATTAATTGTTATTTCCGGCAGGGTTATTATCCAGTATCTCTTCTATTTTTTCTAGTTCCTCAGAACTAAACTCCAGATTTTCAATTGCTCCTGCATTTTCTTCAATTTGACTTACTTTACTGACACCTACCAGAGCTGAAGTTACTTCACCCCGCAGAACCCAGGCCAGTGCCATCTGAGATAGGGACTGCCCCCTTTTTTGAGCCAGATTATTGAGTCGGCGTATTTTGCTGAGTTTCTTTTCAGTTATCTGATCTTCACTTAAAAACCCGGTAGATCTGGCGGCTCTTGAATCCTGAGGTATCCTGTCCAGATATTTGGTGGTCAACAGGCCCTGAGCCAGAGGAGAAAACACAATTGAACCCACACCTTCACTGGATAAAACATCCAGTAAACCATCTTCTTCAATCCAGCGGTCAAACATGGAATATGAAGGCTGGCTTATCAAAAAAGGAGTACCCAGATCATTTAATATGGCGGCGGCTTCCTTGGTCTGCTCAGCATTATAATTGGACAGACCTACATAAAGAGCTTTCCCCTGTCTTACTGCCGAATCGAGGGCACCCATTGTTTCTTCAAGAGGAGTATCCGGGTCAGGACGATGGTGATAAAAAATATCCACATAATCCAGTCCCATCCTGGTTAAACTCTGATCCAGACTGGCAAGCAGGTATTTACGGGAACCAAAATCTCCATATGGGCCGGGCCACATCCCATAACCGGCCTTGGTAGAAATTATCATTTGATCACGATAAGAAGACATATCTTTTTTCAAAATACGGCCCATTGTTTCTTCGGCAGATCCGGGAGGTGGACCATAGTTGTTGGCCAGATCAAAATGAGTTATCCCCAGATCAAAAGCACGATGAATAATCCGGCGGCTTTTCTCAAAGGTGTCCACCCCTCCAAAATTATGCCACAGCCCCAGCGAAATAAGAGGTAACTTAAGACCACTATCCCCACATCGGCTGTACTTCATATTATCATATCTATTTTCATCAGCTGCATATTTCATATTTATTACCTCCCCAAAAATTATGTTTATTAAATGAAATAGTACTGTTTTTAAAAACAATTTACAAGTAAATATTTACATAATTATTTTATCAAAAGATCCTAAAAATTATATTTTTATTCGGGTGGTGAAATTATATTTACCCCGGTGGTCAGTGAAAACTCCACCGGTTCAGAAAAAACAACCTCAACCAGTACAGCCCGCCAGCCCTCACCGGGAGCCTGAATGTTAAATACTGTCCTCCCCGTCTTTTCAGTACTTTCAGCAACCTCCCAATGAGCATCCCGGAAATCACGAACCGGAGAATCTGCCTGCCAGAGTTTTATTCTAGCAGCCGCTCTCTGACCGGAAAATACGTTCAATTTATAGCCATCATCATTTTTTTTCTGGAAACTTTCTTCAATCCGGGGTAAAGTTAAACCCTGCATTGTTTGATAATGAAAAACACCATATGCTGACAGTATTTTCTCTTCAGTATCAATTCCATGTCCTGCATTGGGGGCATAAAACAGGTTAACAGGGCCTTGAAGCTCATCATAATAAAGATGCAGTGCATCCAGCGGCCAGTAAGGATCATTGGTACCTATCATCAGCAGTTTGGGTACTGTAATTCTATCAAGATAACTATAGGGATCCACAAGTTCAATTAACTTTTGACCGGCAGGAGTAGTAAGTTCCTCCTGCAGCCCTCTCCGGGTGTAATCCGATATCTGAACACTGTACTCACCCCAGACCTCAAGCTGGTGTTCCATCTGCTTTTTAAGTTCCAGGTTATCATATACTGCCGGTCCTATTCCCGCAACCCTGGAATCAGCGGCCGCCGTAAGCCAGGTGGTCCACCCCCGCTTGGAGCCTCCAAAAACAAGAAATTCCATATTCCCCGTCTGATAAAACATTTCACCGATTTCTTCCAGACAGTCCATAGCTCTTATAACAGTCTTCGTCATCGGTAAGAGCAGCGGCCAGTCTGGATCTTCTGTTTCCAGATATCGATCAAAAGTATAGGCAATTAGAGCATCTTCCCGCAGATTATCAAATAATGGCTGATAGGGAACATCAAATAAAACGGCCATCGGGGTACCTACTTCATGGGCCACCTGTGAAATAATATCAATCTCATCAGCATCAGGATCAAAAATCACATCATCGCGGTCGGCCAGAGACCCACCTGCCACCATTAGACCCACAAAATCTGCCTTTTCAACATTTTCCGGTATGATAAGAGCAAGACGATGTTCAAATATATAATCCTGCCATTTTTGAGATGTAAGTTGAATCAAAAAAAGTGTGGAACCATCACTTTGCTCAATTCTATTCCTTACCTCCCAGTCATATACCTCATCCGGCTGTTCAACAAACGAAATCAGTCCCGCTTCCACATCCCCGATTATAACAAATCCTGCCAGGAAAAAAACAAACAGCGCAATACAACAGGTAAACAGATTCAGATAATTAAATTTCCTGCTGTAGTTCATATTACTTCCCCCTCCCTTAAGAATTTTATTTAATCTAACTTATACTTACTCATTCTTGGTTTTTTATTATATTTATGATCAGCCTAATAGGCATAATTAACATTTATTTTTTTAAGGAAGCATAAAGGTGTATTTTGTATAAAATGTTTAAGGAAGCATTAAGGTGTATTTTGTCTGAAAAAATGATTGGACTTTGATTTAAATCATTATTATTGCTTAAATTATATAGCTTGATTATCCTGCATAAAGTGTTATTTAAAGATCTAACAATTTATAATTACTGTCATGATAGTAATGTTGTTTTTTAAGTGAAATAAAATTGACTTTTGTAGTGCAATCATATCATTGGGTTATATATATCTACAATATATTTATCCACCAGGAGTGATCAAAATATTTTTGCTATACCTGCAGATCATATTTTTCTGGTTTGAACTTTTCGGATTCAATTTTTTCAATCATCTGTTTTATGAACAGATCTTTATTTTCTGGAATATTTCTCAGCTGCTGATCCATTATATCCAGCCATTGTTTTTCTTTGTCTTCAATTGTGAGCTGTTTTTGATCAACAGCAGTTCTCAATTCCTTTATGGTCTCCAGACCGGCGGTCAGCATCCGGGAGTAGGGTGTGCTTTTTCTTATAATTTTTTGGGATAATTTGACCACAACTTCCGGATCCAGCACATAGGCATTGGGATCAAGTTTTTTATCTGATTCTGAAAACAGCTCTCTTAGCTCCCTCATTGATTTCTGACCTCTGCCTATAGCTGTATTCATCAAACGACAGTCATAAGCCAGCTGTTCCATAGATATAGTCGGGGCCATCCCACCCAGAAGCTTGATGTTCTGCACTGATTCATTGCTCCAGAGATCAGCAGCACAGCCTGCTATATTCCCTACCGGACTGAGATGGGCTACAGCACTTGTACTTCCCTCCATAGAAATGGGGGTCCCGGTAATTGCTTTTATATAAACCCCCTCATATCCACAATCTTTATGAGGCCCCCGGGCACCTTCTTCCAGAGCAACCATACTTCTGACCGCTGACATCACCCGAACAACAGCCGAAAAAACTTTGGGAATCATACCCTTATCACTCAAAACCATTGCCGTATTGGCAAAAGCACAGGCCGTATCTCCAGCAGGAATAACCTTATGTTTGTCAGCAATCCGGACAATACTGCTCCATAGCTCGGACATATCTTTTATACCCAAAACTCCCATAGCAAATAAAACTTTATCAATTTCACAGTACATTAAAGCTTCATCATTTACATTCTTCCCGCCAATTGATTCAATTGAAAGTATATCTGCTCCCAGGCCAGCACTTTTGTCAAAAATCTCCATCAGGGTGTCCCAGTGTGTTCCGGACCACATACTTGGTGATTTAATATCTTCTCTTATATCTACCGGTGTTACCCGCAGTAAGCTTTTAAATTCCTGCCTGCTGTCTCTTTTTTGCAGTACTGTTTTCACTTCTTTTACAATTTCAGCACCCCAGTCGGGATTATAGGTAACTTCCGGCAGCAGTTCAATTTCTACAACCAGGCCGGGAACTTTTAAATCAGCCGCCCGGGCCAGAACTTTCTTTGTTATTTCCCTATACTGCTGTTTAATTTTTGGTATATTTTCTTCTTTTTCCGATATTCCGGATAATGTAAAATTAATCTCCGGATATACACATTCATCACCAATAATCATGCCATTTTCAAATTCAACGGGCTCCAGGGCATGCCCAAATACCAAATCTTTATAATTATCATAGGCCAGTTCACCGTAATTGTTTTTCATGTTTTTTTCCTCCTTGGCTGTCATTTTCCTATCCTCAGAGTAATCCTTTTAATACTGGAAGTTTTAATATAAATTTTTTTGCTTAAATCACTTTGATTAAAGTGAAGATTTTAGTTTCTCCTTTTTCTATTAATGTGCATATTTGCAAAATTCAGGCAATACAATTATTTTATTGTCTGTGGTTACCTATGGGTATATTATACAATATAAAACTGTGGATTAAAAGATTAGGTTCTCCTCCATAACCGTTGGTAGGTTTAAGTATATGTTGTTATTAGCTGATATGAACATTTAGCTGCCCCTTTTTTTATACGCATGGTTGGGCCAGCATTAGCGCATCAAGTACGTCAAAGGACTCCATCCTCGCATTGAGGGAAGGAAGATGGGAATTAGTCCTTTTCGTGAATGAAGCAATAGCAACATATATCAATATTTTTCACCAACAGAAGTGGAGATGATCCGAAGATTATAAAGCCTGGTGCCCTTAATATGCTGATATTAATTTATATTTGTTCTATGAGCTGTTTATATCCTTCCAGAGCCCAGCTGCTGCCGGCTGGAGGGGAGGCAATGTTTATTTTAATATCTACGGCAGATTCTTTAAGCAAAACTTTGAAAATATGGGCCATTCTACCCTTATCCGGGATAATAATTTCGGCTTCAGCAGAAAGAGGGCTGAAGTTATTCTGAAATGCCGCCACCACTCCCCCATTGATTATTCCTTCCAGATAAGAGGTCTTAGCTGTATCATCCAGTTCAGTAAAAATCTGCATGGTATTAACCAGATAAAGAGCCCGGCTGAACCCATATTTCTGCAGATGAGAAAAGCCCAGTTTTAACATTTTTTTCTCCAGTGGAGCTCCATATTCCAGAGAATCTGATAAAATAGTGCTTTCCTTTAGGGCAGAAAAAAGTTCACCGGAAAAAGTCGAAAGAATATCTTCAAGCACCCCGTTTTTGATCCGCGCAATATGAGTATGAGAACCGGGCAGGAAAATATAAATATCCTTATCAACCATCAGATTATCGGTTACCGATAAAAGCCCAAAAATCTCAATCTCTTCACCCCTCATATTGTTAACCGATGCAATATTATCCTCAGTGACCTTAAAATCATCGGCAATAGTTTTTACTCCGGGAATAAGATTAATTTTTTGGGTAAAAAAGTCTTTATCACTATATTCTCCAATATTTTTGGCCAGTTTTTCTAAAGAAAGTGGTGTAGATAAATGATCTATCTCCTTAAGCCCAAAAGGTGAAGTTACCATACCTGAACCAAAAACCTGCTTCAGATCCCCGGCTGCTACATTGTTATCCTTTAATATCCTGTGAAAAAGATCAGCAAGTTTTTCTTTAAGCACATTTTTACTGCCCGCTATAGAGGAATCCCGGCTTCCCAGAGAATCCTTAAGAAAATCAATCACCTGATTATTTTTAAGCAGATACAAACGAGTATTGGATGTACCGGAATTAAAATACAGGCTGTACATACTGGTCTACTCCTCTCCCTTAAAAAATATAATAATAAAAGTATGAGTTTTATTTATTCTGTTAAAGCCTTAAACTGAGAGGCTTTTTTGCGGAGACCGGAAAAATCATTTTCAGCCACCATTTTTTTGTCAACAAGAGAGCTCCCGATTCCCAGAGCTACAGCACCATTTTCCAGAAAAACAGAAGCATTGTTAAGATTTATGCCCCCCACAGCAATTATCTCCACCTGATCCAGGGGACCTCGAATACTTCTCATGTAATCAGCTCCCGATGCTGCTGCGGGAAAAAACTTAATAAGATCAGCCCCCACCTGCATAGCCTTTAAAGCTTCGGAGGGAGTAGCAATACCAGGAACTGCCACTTTTCCATATATATTACAGGTATCCACCATATCCTTATTAAGACTGGGACTTAAAATATATTCAGCTCCGGCTGTTATGGCCTGACGGGCTGTTTCAGCATCCAGTACAGTACCGGCTCCCACATACATTTTTTCCCCCATTTCTCTTTTAATAGCCCGTATCATTTTTTCTGCTCCCTGAGTATTGAAAGTAACCTCAATCAATTTTATGCCACCTTCATACAGAGCCCGGGCAATCTTCAAAGCTTTTTTTTCTTCCACACCCCTTACTATTGCTATAATCTGTTCTTCTTTTACTGTATTAATAATTTCAGATCTTGCGCCCATTTTAATCCCCTTTCTAATAATTATTATTTTAAATATTCTTCATTGACAAGATGATCAGGTTTTTGACCCTCCAGAGCCTTAACAAGATTTTTGGCAACTGTAAGGCCGGTTCTTTTATTTGTTTCATAGGTGAAAGCTCCAATATGAGAAGTAGCAATAAAATTATCAAGTGCCAGAAGTTTGCTGTCCCCGGGTGGTTCCTCAGAAAACACATCACAGGCAGCCCCGGCAATATTACCATTTTCCAGAACATGATAAAGATCCTCTTCTACCACCAGTCCCCCCCGGGCTGTATTTATCAAATAGGCACTCTCTTTCATCAAATTTAATCGTTCTTTATTCAGAAATCCCTCTGTTTTTGTGTTTAGAGGTAAATGAAGAGACACATAATCCGAATTGCGCAGAAGATTATTTAGTTCAGTATAATCAACTCCATATTTTTCAATTAGCTTTTCATCCGGCTTTATATCATAGGCTAAAAGATTACAGTTAAAACCAGAAAGTCGATGGCAGATCCGGCTCCCAATGGCTCCGGTTCCTATCAAACCAACCGTTTTTTCCCACAGCTCTCGACCAATTTTTCTTTTCCATTTACCATTTTTAGTCATCCTATCAACCACTGGAATAGAACGAGCAATCGACAGCATCAGGGCTACAGTCAGGTCAGCCACTGATTCACTGTTGGTACCGGGAGCATTTATCACCATTATCCCGGCCTCACCGGCAGCCTCAAGATTAATATTATCAACTCCGGTACCATTCTTGGCAATAACCTGCAGCTTGTTCTGCTGGCCCTTTGAAATCACCTCACCGTTAACCTCATCAACACCAACAATTAAAGCCTCATACTCATTTACAATTTTAAGTAAATCCTCGGCCTGGTAGACCCGGTCTTTTTGATTAAAAGTCAGATTACAGCCAGCATCCTGTAAAAATTTTTTTGTTTCAGGACTGTATTTCCCGTAAGAACGAGAGGCTACAAACACATTATAGCTCATATGACATTAATCCCCCTGTTTTTGGGTTAATATAGTTTCTTCTTGACCTAAAGAGAGGATGAGAATTAGTTTTTTTCGTGAATGAAGCATTCGTGAAAGAAGCAATAACAGCATATATCCGCATTTTTCACCAGTTGAAGTGGTGGTGAGCCATATCATTTAACAGCAGCATATATGTCAATCTCACCCGTAGTTTTAGAGGAGACCCATATTTAATTACTGCTTATCTTTCATAATTTTTATTAGTTCAGCCATTTTATCAAGTTCAGCCTGATATGCTTCATAGAGGGCAAATGCAGACTCTTTGATTTTTCTTTGAGCAACTGTATATTCATTAGCCATGGTGGCCTTATCCACCTGATTAATCCAGGATAAAGGTATATCTTCTGAACCTGAATATGCTCCCGACAGACCGGCAGCAATAGCGGCAGTACAGTCAGTATCACGACCCATATTTACCGATTTTAATATTGTTTCTTTGGGATCTCCTCCCGTAAATTTAAATAAGGCAAACCCCCGGGTAACCAGTTCATGAGACATGCTCATACCATATGTGTTGCCCCTGCCATTATATCTGCTGTAAAACAATTCTCTTAACTGCTCATACTCTTCGGCCTGTTCACACCACTCCAGACCCTGCTCAACCTCAGAACGAGGATCTGCTGAAAGATAGGCAAGTCCTGTATTTATTACCCCGTCGATTTCAGAATTCGGTTTTACTGCTTCTGATAAAGCGGCATTATATGCAGCTCCCCATTCCAGAGCATGTGCGTGATGCGGTTGATATAAACTGCCCAACTCAATACTGTCCCGGGCCGCCTGCTCGGGATTACCGGCATTCATGAGTCCGACCGGATGGGCCGAACGGACAAAAGATACAATACCCGGATAATCCGAATAATGTCCTACATCCCGGGGAGGAAGTCCTGCCTTAACCAGTTTATATAGTTTTTCATCACAGGGTTCCATCTGTTTATTAAAATTATCCGGATTAATATCCCGGAGCCAGACTTTTTTAAGCTCATCGGCAGAAATTCGGCCACCTTTTTCTATATAAGCTGTGGTCATCAGTTTCTGTCTCTCAATCCCATCCTCAGTGGTACCCGCCATCCTCTCCCGATGATTATAATGATTATAGGGCAAAAGTTCCTTTAGAAAACCATGCTTCTTTTCAATTTCTTTGTAGTGCTGACCTTCAACTGCTGCCCCCATTGCAGATCCTATCTGAGTGGCGGCAATAACTCCCAAAAACTTATCCTGGATTTTATCCATGAACAAAACCCCCATATAAAATAATTTGAGATTTATAAATAATCTCCTGAAAAACGAAAATGAAAAATTATAGAAGATAATAAAATATCACAATTAACCTGAACAAACCTTGGTTAAACAAAATATTATATAAAAATATAAACAAGGCTTAAAACTACCATTCAGCAATAGTTCCATCCTCATTGCGCCAGATAGGATTTCTCCAGTTATGACCTGATTGGGCTTTTTCTTTAACTTTTTCTTCATCAATTTCAATCCCCAGACCGGGTCCGGAGGGTAATTCAATATAACCCTCACTGTATTCAAAAATATCCGGGTTCTGTAAATATTCCAGCAGGTCAGTTGTTTTATTATAATGTATACCCAGACTCTGTTCCTGAATAAAAACATTGGGGGTACAGCCGTCAATCTGAACTGCTGCAGCCAGGCTGATCGGGCCCAGCGGGCAGTGGGGAGCTACAGCAGTATCATAAGCCTCAGCCAGGGCCGCAATTTTTTTCACCTCACTGATACCCCCGGCATGGGAGAGGTCGGGCTGTATAATATCCACCAGCCCTTCAGAAAGTATATGTTTGAAATCCCAGCGGGAAAATAATCTTTCCCCTAAAGCAATTGGAATACCAAAACCGGTTAAATCCTTTAGGGCCTCATAGTTTTCTGAAAGAACTGGTTCTTCTATGAAAAGCAGATTATAGGGGGCCAGCTCCCTAAATAAAACTTTAGCAGTACCTCTGTGCACCCGTCCGTGAAAATCTACTGCAATATCCAGCTCATCACCCACCTCATTACGAACACTCCGGACCCGCTGAACTGCTTTTTTTACTTCCCTGCTGGAAGCAATATAGTGCATTTCTTCGGTGGCATTCATTTTAACGGCATCAAAACCGGCTTCCATCCTCTGGACAGCTTCTGCAGCCACTTCAGCGGGACGGTCACCCCCAATCCAGGAATAGACCTGTATTTTATCCCGGGCCCTGCCACCCAGAAGCTCATATACAGGGGCTTCATAATAACGTCCTTTAATATCCCACAGGGCCTGGTCGATACCGGCCAGAGCACTCATCAGCACCGGACCCCCCCGGTAGAAACCACCCCGATACATCGTCTGCCAGTGGTCCTCTATTTTCAGGGGATCCTCGCCAATTAAATATTCCGAAAGTTCCTGCACACAGGTTTTGACTGTATCGGCTCTACCTTCCACGATTGGTTCTCCCCAGCCCGTAATTCCAGTATTTGTGGTGATTTTCAAAAACAGCCAGCGGGGAGGCACCTTAAATAAACTCATATTATTTATTATCATTGTTTTGCTCCCTTCTGCTTTTCTTATTTATATTGTGCTTTTCTTATTTATATTGATTCTCCTCAATAGCTGTGGGTAAGTTTAAGTATGTGTTGCAATTAGCTGATATGATCGTTTCGCTGCCCCTCCATTTGATGACAATGGTTGGGCCAGCATTAGCCCATCAAGCACGTCAAAGGACTTCATTCTCGCATTGAGAGAAAGAAGACGAATAACTAAATTTCTGTTTCACCTTCTGCTCTTCATGTTT
>PWDW01000179.1 GCA_003553225.1 Halanaerobiaceae bacterium | reverse complement strand
CCTCTTCACCCTTTCTCACCATCCGGGCTCTCTCCTAAAAGAATTGACCAACTACTCGTTCCCTTCTTCACTATTAAGTGATAACTTTAAATTATTGATTAAAATACTATAACATTTTAGCCGATTTGTCAAGTATGAAAAATTTAAATCACACTATACTTTCAGTACAGCCGAACCATTTATATCGGATTGTTTTACCCGGCACAAAACTCCATTCACTTCATCCAGTGAATAAACTTCAATATCAGTTTCCACCGGTATTTCTGCCGCCAACTGCAGGAATTCTTTCCCATCACGGGCTGTTAAATTGGTTACACTGCGCAGAGTCCGTTCATAATAAATTAAGTCATAGCTCATTTCTGGAATCGGACTCATGTGAATGGCATTAATGGCCACCGTACCATCCCTTTTTAGTACCCGAAGTGCCTCGGGAACAATCCAGCCGGCGGGAGCAAAAATTATGCTGGCATCCATCTTTTCCGGAGGAGTATCCTCAGCACCTCCCACCCACTTTGCTCCCAGTTCTTTTGCATGCCGGCGGTGTTCTTCACTGCGAGTAAAAACATACACATCACAGTCCCGGTAACGGGCCAACTGAATACAGACATGAGCTGAAGAACCGAAACCATATAAACCGAGATTCTGTCCGGGTTTAATCTCACTTAACCGCAAAGAACGATAACCGATAATCCCCGCACACAGCAGGGGAGCAGCATTTAAAAAGGTAAAGCCGTCCGGCAGTTTAAAAACATATTCGGCCGGAGCAGTTACATATTCAGCATAACCACCATTTACATCTAACCCGGTAAATTCAGCCTCTGTACACAAATTTTCTTTTCCCTGCTGGCAATACTCACACTGACCACAGGAATCATGAAACCAGGTTACACCCACCCTATCATCGAAATTCAAAGAGGTTACGCTCTCTCCCGTTTCTTCCACAGTGCCTGCAATCTGGTGTCCGGGAATAACCGGTAATTTCGGCAGCTCCAGATCCCCTTCCACAGTATGTAAATCCGTGTGACAGACTCCACAGGCAGCAACCTTAATTAGTACTTCCCTGGTTCCGGGTCGGGGAATCTCTTTTTCTATGATTTGCAGAGGATGGTTTTTTATTTTTTGTGGTTTTTTTAAAATAGCAGCTCTCATAATCTATCCTCCTTCAAACATTTTTGTTTTGCCCGAACAATACTTTTATTACCCTTTCAATGGGCAATTCCTGAATATTTATGTCCAGAACACCGGCTCTCTGGTTAACCTGATCAATGAAATCCTTAATCTCAATCAATGAATTATCCAGTTCAATTTCAAACTCCTTCTGAGAAATTCTTTGTTTACATTTAACTCCGTGTATTGATAAATCCCCCAGCTTTTCTTCCGTCTTTAATCTAATATGTTTTTTGTTTCCCAGATGTTTTTTCAGCACTTCGATGGTATCATCAAAAAGAATATCCCCATTATTGATTAAAATTACTCTCCGGGCCAGCTGTTCTATATCATCAAGGTCATGGGTGGTCAAAATAAAGGTGACTCCCTTTTTATTCATCTCCTTTATAAACTCCCGGATGGTCTCTTTGGCAATCACATCCAGGCCAATCGTAGGTTCATCAAGAAAAACAATTTCCGGTCTATGCAGCATGGCCATAATAAATTCGCATTTCATCCTCTGGCCCAGTGAAAGCTGGCGAGTAGGTTTTTTTATCAGCTCCTCCACTTCCAACATTTTTACCAGCTTATCTTTAGTTTCCTCAAATTCTTCTGCCGGTATATCATAAATTGCTTTATTCATATAAAAAGCATCAACCGGAGGAATATCCCAGATCAGCTGAGATTTCTGGCCAAAAACCGCTCCAATATGGGCCACATACTGTTCTCGATCCTGCCAGGGAGTATAACCAATAATATCCACTTCACCTGCCGTGGGGTGCAGAACCCCGGTCAACATTTTTATGGTCGTCGATTTCCCGGCTCCATTGGGACCAATAAATCCCACCAGTTCTCCTTTGTCAATATCAAAAGAGATACCTTTTACAGCCTCTATATAATTTATTTTTCTTTTAAATATACTTTTCAGTGTTGACAGAAAGTCATTGCCTCGTTGATAACTTTTATAGGTTTTTTCAAGCTCATTAACTTTTATCATCTTTAACCACCCGCACTTGTATATTGTTTTAACATTCTGTACCAGAAGGCCCGGCTGATCAGAAAAAATAGCAAACACACAACCAGGGAGTAAATCACCCCTCTATCCAGCCTTTCCAGCAGAGAAGCAGCCGGAAAATAAGCAATCATGGCCAGAGGGAAAACATAGGAAATTAAATTTTGAAAGGCTTCAGAATAAATTGAACGAGGATAAAGACAAAATTTAGTTACAGCATCAAAAATTTCATAAACCCGGCTGTTCCCCACCCATTTAAAAAGGGTTCCCGACATTATCAGCGTAAAAGACAATAATATAAGCATAGAAAAAAAGAACAGCAGTAAAAATAATAATCCTGTAACCAGAGTTATGTTTATCTCAATGTGTAATAGAGCATAACTCAGTAATATTATTCCTCCCAGAAAACTCCCCACATATTCCAGATTAAAACTGCTAACTATGGAAAGATAAAGCACTGAACAGGGCCTGATTAACATTAAATCAAAGGTACCTTCTCGCACTCTATCCAGTATTTCTTCAATCATTCCAAAAAAGAAGGGAAATGAAATCCCTTTAACCACCATAAAAATTCCCTGAATAAGCAGAACTTCAGGTAAAGACCATCCCGGAAAGGAAGCTCCAGCACGATAAATCAATGTGGTTATCATGGGAAATAACAGATCACCGAAAAACATAACAACAATTCGAATAATAAAATCTCCGCGATAGGCCATTCGGGAGGCAAGGGCGACTTTCATTCCGCTAAGAAATATTCTCAGGTAATGGATCATACTCCCACCCCCGTGAATCTTTTTATTCCCATTCTCCAGATAAATTCAGAAAATAGCAGCATTACAATTACATAAGTTGCCTGTAAACCCACAATTTGAGACAATTCTAAACTCATTTCTCCCAGCTGATAATCACCAATAAATACTCTTACCGGAACATAGGAAATATACTGAAAGGGCAAAAAGAAGAGAATGTTTTGCACTACACCCGGAAAAAACGTCAGGGGAATAAACACACCGGCAAATACATCCCGGAAAATAACGAAAATACTTCTAATGCCCTCTGTTCTTGTCAACCAAAAACCGGCCATTCCAATACAGTAATTGATCAAAAACATCATCATAAAACCGAGAAATAAAGATAACAAAAACCATAATACATTGGCCGGAACAAGATAAATATCAAAAACCAGTAAAAATATAATATATACCGGAACCAGTTCCAGCCAGAAGCCCAACAGACGGTGGCCAACCTTCTGACTGAAGGCAAACAGCCTGTGAGAAACGGGACGCAAAATAAAAGTGACAAAGCGACCAGTTCTGATCAACATCTGCAGATTCCAGCCGGCAAAATCCATAATACAATAATTTATCAGGGTCGTTATTCCGTAATAAACCAGCATCTGCTCGAGATTAAACCCCCGAATTGTCCCCGCCTGACCGGCATAAACCGAACTCCAGATATAATACTGAACCAAAAACTGAACAGGGCCAATAAATAAAGAAACCAGAATATGACTTCTATAGGCAGCCCATTCCTTATAGGTGGCAAAAGCCACCCCTTTTATTGTTTTTAACATCTAAATTCCCCCGCTTTGTTATTCCAATCCCGACCAGACAATATTGATGGTATTGAAGACGGCTCTGGCCTCAAAATCGAGTTCCCTATTCAGAGGCCCAAAAAGAATAAAGGTCAATTCTTCAGCCGGATCAAGATAAAGAGCACTTAAACCCGCCCCCTCATGGGAAACAGAACCCGGAGTTAACAGAAGAAAATCAGATTGAACCCGGAAGCCAAGCCCATAGGAACGTTCCACATCTTCATTTTCCCAGCAATTATCAGCAACCCCCTGAAGTTGATTTCTGGTCATCGTCTCTACAGATTTCCGGCTCAGCACTCTCCGGTCTTTAAATTTACCTTTATTCTGAATCATGGTAGCAAACTTATTTAAGTCTGTCAGTGTTGTATACATGCTTCCCGCAGAACCAGGTGTTGCCCATTCCGGTCTATTTTTTAAATCTTCCATTTTTTCTTTTATTGCCTGATCTGTTTCTTCCTCCCGGGAACATACACGGTGGATTTTGTCTTCAGGAACAGTAAAAAAATATGTATCCTTCATTTCCAGGGGAGCAAATATATTCTCACGAACATATTCTTCAAAAGATTGACCACTGGCCCGGGCCACAATTTCTCCCAGAATAGCATAACCGGCCGAACAATAGCGCCATTCTTTTCCCGGGTCAATATGGGTGTGACCCCGCAAAATATCTTTTATCCAATCCTCATTTTCCCACCAGTCCATTTTTTCCGGATATGGTTCAAAATAGGCTCCCGGATCGGGCTTAAGATCCGAAGTATGAGTCAAAAGATGAAAAATTGTAATCTTATTAAAAAGCGCTGGACTAAATTCATCAATTATTTCACACACCGGTTGTTCTACTCTAATGAACCCTTTTTCCACCAGCTGCATAATAGCAGTGGCGGTAAATAATTTTGTAATTGAAGCAATACGCATAATTGAATCCGTCCGTAAATTTCTGTCTTCTGTTTGTGGGCGAAGATACCCCATCGACCGATGACCAATAACCTGATTTTTTCGAGCAATAAGATAACCTGCACCCTGTAGTTTCTCTTCGGAAATTAACTTTCCAAGATGGGTATCCAGTATTTCCATTGTTCCTGGTAAATAATTTAATTTTTGCGGAGCGTTGTCTGTTGTTCCTTCAAAAATGTTTATTTCCTCCATAAATATTCACCTTCTTTATAATATTTTAAGTTAAATATTTCATTTTTCCAGGTTTATTCATTTCCCAAAACTTAACACTCGCCTCCCTTTAGTTCTCAAATATTCTTTTACTTTAGCTACCTTTTGGTAAAACCAGTATAAACTAATCTGCAAAACCAAATATACTGCCAAGATAAAAAACAGTACCAAAAAATAATGCCTCTCCTGAAAGAAGAGGCATTCTCAAAAAAGTTCTCTTATCTTTCAGGAAATCCTTCTTCTTTAGCTATTTTTTCAAATTCAGGATAAAGATCTGAATGTTCTTCATTCTCCCCTTCGGCTGCTGCTT
>PWDW01000032.1 GCA_003553225.1 Halanaerobiaceae bacterium | reverse complement strand
GAGATGGGCCTCTCTCAGCGCAAACCCGGCGTCGGTCCGATAGGTGACAATCCACATTTCATCCTCATATCCAATTTCCAAAGACCCCACAAGGGTTCCTTTACTCAGATCGTTTCGCCCGGCACCAGCCCAGAGGTCAAACGTGTAGTTCTCATCGTTATCCAGCGGACCGTTCGTCCACCCCCATTTATTCTCAGTCACATAATCCCGGAGATTCCCCGCGTAATCGCCGCCGTAGGCCCAGGCGGTCTCGCACTCTATCCAGCACCCGGTCGTAAACTCGTTGCCCTCGATTTTCAATACCGAGTGAAAACCCGACTCGAAGGTATCCGCGTCCTGAGGGTGGTGCCGGCTCTGATACGCGGTGAAGATCATGTCGAACTCGAGGTTTTCCTTCTGATAGACTTCGGCATCGTCGTCGAAATCCCACCTGACGGTCAGTTCGTAATCCGTGCAGTTTTCGAAAGGGTCCTCTCCCAGTTCTATGCTCACGGGAAATTCACTCGCCGTCCCCGTCCACTGATGAACGCCCTCGAGTTCCACCGTAAACACGAGCTCCTCGGAGAGAACGCCCACCCCCGAAACTTTTTCCAAATCCAGTAGAACCCACGCCGGATTGTCGGAGACGTGAAGCGTCAAACTACCCTCTCCGCTATCGCCCGGCTCAATACATTCCTCATCGAAGGGTATAACGTCGTTTATATCCTCCCCGATGATCTCCAACTGTCCGGCCTGAAGTCTGTTACCTTCGCTCGCCACCACGTCGGAAAAGTACGCCAACCCCCCGGAAAAATTCGCGATGACCAGGACTAAGCCTACCAAGCTAATTCCTGCAAGTATCTTCCTCATCATATTCCTATACCTGCCTTTTCGGACTTTCTTTACCCGTCAAATGCGGGCCGTTCCCTTCAACCTTTCGTTTCGGTCCGTACCTTCCCCCGACTCCAACTTCTGCGAGTGGAGGCAGTTCAGGCAGACGAGCCAATCGTCCGGCCAGTCCGCCGCCTCGACCAGTTCACGGCCACATTTCGGGCATCTCATCTCGGTTTTCATTTCTTTTTTCCTCCTGTTTTTCCGGAGCATTTTTAGGCCGCCCTCCTGAGCGGCGAACGCGAATCGGATCTTTCCTCACCTCCGCCACCCCGTATGAGCGTGAAAAGGGAGGAGAGAAGGCGTACAATCCTCCCTAAATTAGGGTTTCAGCCACGCCAACGATTTATTTTGGATTATTGGTGCATGCTAGATAATTGAAGTCATTAACTCCCTCATCTCCGAGAACAGTTTCTGGAAACTGTTTCTGTTCAGCTAACAGCGTTTTTCTTCTATTGATCCAGATGGTGATCGTATACTAGGTCATCATCATAATTGTCCCACCATTCTGGAACGAATGTTGGGGATCCGTCGGCATCTTCTTCTACCTCATCATATGCGTCCCAAATAGCTGTTTCTTCTGTCGGCCACTTCCAGTCATCCGGAACGGTTAACGTCCTAACATCGCCAGTAGGTATGGTATCATCCGTGTTATGCACGTATAAGTATGGATCAAAGAATAATTCTTCTCCATGGAACTCCGTAAACTCTTCTTGCTCTATAGTTCCTAAATCGAATGGTTCTAGCTCGTCGAATTCAATACTTAATGTAGCCCATCTATCCGTTTCCACGTAATCATCACAATAAAAGGCGTTTGCCAGTCCGGGTAAAGCGTCCGATGTATGATCTATGACGGTGAAATCCATATCGTCGTCTGCAAAGAAGTCTCCTGTTTCTGTTCCTACCAACTCATTATCTCCGTCATAGACTGTTAGAATCCATTCTCCATCGCTAGTAAAGGTCCCTGCTGGGAATTTCATACCAAAAGCATGGTCGTACATTGCACCGCGGGCTAAAGGTTTAATTTCGAATTCTAGACTATCTAGACCATTATCTTCTTCTGTACCCCGAAATGCAGCTTCCGTGTCTATGGCTACTACAAAGTCATTGTAGTCCCAATCAATGTCGTTAATTTCTAGATCTTCAAAGGCCACTGTGGTCGTACCGCCTTCGGGATACTCTACTCTCTCTTTATGCCTCAACTGTTCCGCCTTGAACCGTATTTCGAGGTCCAGGCTCTGTCCCTGTATCTCGTTTCCGACAGTGGTTGGTATCCTCCAGCAAATCTCAACGTTATCTTTATCTCCATCCTCCCATTCTCCGAGCAATATGCGAATCATATCACCGTCTTCGTCCCACGTGAACCATCCGGTCTCTTCTTCGTTCCAAGAGATGTTGAATTCCAGACTGTCACGTATATCTTCGTCCGATGCGTCCAGTTCTATATCAGCATAAACACATGCAGGGTTACCCGAAAGCTCCAGCTCGTACGTGAAACAACCTTCGTCGCCGGGCTTCACGTCCTCCAGCTCGAAGGGGTCTTCGACCGGTTCATGACCGTCCCAGTTGACCTCGTTGTCCGTCATCTCGTAGGTCAGTTCCAAGGTCCCGGCTTCGAACCTACCGGACATCTCCTCGGAATCGCTGAAGAACGCGATCGAACCGGCCCCCGCAAGCATGACTACGAGACCGACAGTCAAGACTGAAAGCACTATTCGCCTCATTTTTTCACCTCCCCTTTTGAGGATCTTTCTCTCATTTTTCTCAATTCCATTTATCCGGGGTATTTTCTATCCCGCCCCTCCTCGGCGGCTCGAATGTAAACCACCGCCGTCGCCGCCTCTCGTGAGCGTGAAAAGGGAGGAGAGAAGGCGTACAATCCTCCCGTGTCAATATTTATATCGAAGAGTTTTCCGATCGCTCTACTCCTTTTGGCACGGCCACCAGCCGGCTAGGTCGTAGTAACCTTCGCCGCCGACACCGGCGTTATAGTCAGGGTCGTTGTAGTCGATCTTTTCCTCGAAATCATCATTGGTTAAGTCGAGCGGATCCTCGACCATGTAAAATGCTGTTTCCGTATGGTGGTTCGCCCACAGCGTCCCGTCGGGACCGAAGGCGAGCTGGTACTGTCTTTCGGCTGTAAGTTCTTCGTATTCATCGTTATCCAGATTGTATATGAAGTAGAACTCCGTAGTGCTCCCGATCAACCAGGTATCGTCGCAGGTGTAGAATTCTATATCACCCATGGCAAGTACCTCGTCAGTTGGCGGATCGATTACATCTTCAACAAGTATAGTGTCTCCTTCGACGTCTCCATCTGTGTCGAAAGTGACCTTTCGCAGGTTGTTCGTCTCTTCGGGGATGTACATGTAATCCCCGTCCAAGATGGCCGCTGCGTAGACAGGACCCACCAGATTATGTACTTCGTCATCCTCGTCCATTACCTCTTCTATCTCTCCGGTAGCGAAGTCGTAGTACCTGAGTTCCGGATTGTCCGTTCCCCAGTAGTCACCTCGCGAGAAGTACAGCCTGTTCCAGTTGAGGTCGTAAGCCAAGGCATTTCTATACTCAGGATCTGGGAGATCCTCAACTATGAGTTCAGTCTCTCCGAGTGTCGGGTAGATCTTGTAGAGCGCGGAGTTTTCTGCCGGAGCGTGTGCTATTCCGAAGATCATGTCCTCTCTGTGCCTTACCTGTTCAGCCTTGAACCGTATTTCGAGGTCCAGGCTCTGTCCCTGTATCTCGTTTCCGACATCGGTGGGTATCCTCCAGCAAATCTCCACATTGTCTTCACCCGGCTGCATCTCTCCGAACTGTTTACACATCACCTGATTGTCGTCGTCCCAAGTGAACCAGTCGGTTTCCTGACCGCTCCATTCTATTTTAAATTCCATACTGTCGCGGATGTTGTCGTCCGATTCGACCAGTTCTATCTCGGCGCAGATATATGCCGGATTGCCCGAAAGTTTCAGCTCGTAGGTGAAACAACCGCTATCCCCGGGCTTAACGTCCTCCAACTCGAAAGGATCGTCTATCTCGTGACCTTCCCAATTGGACCAACCGTAAAAATTGTATTCCAGCACCAGAGTTCCCGCTTCGAACCTACCGGACGTCTCCTCGGAATCGCTGAAGTAGGCGAGAGAACCAGCTCCCGCCAACATCAACACAAGACCGACGGTCAAAATCGGTAAAATTGCTTTCCTCATAAATATCACCTGAAATTTTTAGAGGGCATTATCGGATTACTCCCAGACGATGGGGTCATCGTTGTGTCTCTTCTGCACGATTTCGAAATTCATGTCGAAATCCAGCGTTGCGCCTTGGTACGTGTTCACGTCTTCTTGTCCTGTCGGCCATTCCACTTCTATAGTAAGAGTGTACCATTTGCAGTTTTCTAGGTTCTGTGGTCCTAATATCACATTATCCATATCTTCTAACAGTTCAAAATCCGTAGAACAAACTTCCTCCTCTCCATCTTTATTATACAAAGTAGCTGTGAAGTCGAGCATATCGCCGAGTTCTCCTTCAATGTTATCTATTACAACTCTTCCCCATGCAGGGTTGTCTTCGATCTTGAAGGTGACGGAACCCCAACCGCTGTCTCCGGGCTTGACATCTTCGACCGTAAAATTCTCTCCGTCCCAGTAGCAGTCGGCCCCTTCGGACCACTCTCCGGCCCATTCATCGACTACGAGCTCGAGACTGCCTGCCTCGAAGAATCCGCTGGTCTCTTCGGAGTCGTGGAAGTATGCGATACCTCCCCCGATTCCCATCATGAGGGCTACTCCGATTACGAGTACGCTGGCAAGAATTTTGTTATTCATTATTTCTAACCTCCTTTACGTGCTGGGTATTTGATATGCCGCCCCTCCTCGGCGGCCCCCTTTTAGTAGGGTAAGGAGCGTGAGCTGACGTGAATCACGATTTCGGAGTTTCGGGATTTCCCGAGGGTCCGCCCTCTCGGGCCGGAAAAGCGGAGAGTGACCGGTCGCCCCGTCCCGGTGCCCGAACGACCGGTCCGTCCCCCGGTTTATAGCCCCGTTTCCTCCGTAAACCTTACTAATAGTAAGTACTCTCATTCAGTATCGATTGTACAAGGGGAACAGTAAAAGGGTTTGTTTGGAGTAAAAGGAGAACGGAGTATTTTCGTTCCCCTTTGAGGAGAACTTTCTCCTTTTTCGAGAACGGAGCGGCGATTCGGATTACGTAAAGAGGTATAACGATATTATGTTCTTATCGACCGAATTTTAACCGTTTATAAATCGGCATTTTATGTCATTGGATTAAAAAATATTTAAAAAACCTGAAAAGGCTCGATAAAACTTCTCCTTATAAAACGGGAACTACCAACGTACCCATATATCTAATGG
>PWDW01000081.1 GCA_003553225.1 Halanaerobiaceae bacterium | reverse complement strand
ACATCCAGCAGTTTTTTTAGTCCCAACTTTTTTACCTCTTCTTCAAGATTAGGGGTGACAATCACTGCCTGTTTAATCCCGGCCACTGCAGTAGCAGCATTTACCGATGACCCTTTTCTTTCTGTTAGGACATATCCCGCAGCATATTGAGAATATTTTTCCAAAATATTTAAAGCACTATATTCCCGTTCAGTATTCACCCCGAAATCTGTTACCAGTTTGTTCAACCAGTATTCATAGGAACCGGCTTCTTTAATATATATTTTGGGTTTTGATTGGGCTATAATTCCCTGGAGTGAACTAATCAAAAGAAATTCATTGCTGCTTAAAGCTTCTTTACTAATAACAGTTAAGTTTTCCGGAGTTTCAATTTCTGGAAAATAACTAAAATAATCCCTGCTGTTTACCCGGTCAGCATTAACCAGAACGGTAAAAAATAATATCCACGTTAAAATCAAAATTATACCCTTTTTTTCTGGACTGCTCATGCCATTTTTGTCCTCCTATTAAATTACTATTAATATATTTCCTTTATTAAGTAGTATATTATGAAATATTTTTTAATTCTGAATCCTTACATAAATTCTCAAAAGAATATATAAAGATGTAGTATTAAAAATCAAATTTGTACAAAAACAATTTTTCCTGGTGGGGCCTTATAATTTAGGTCAAAAAAATTAGTCAAAAATCTCCATAAATTCTTCAAAAATAGCATCTAACATTTCTTCAATCACTCTTTCTTTGTACATTCTTTCTAAGTCAAAATTCAGAATAATTTTTATTAAAGGCTCTTTTTAAACTCACCAATAGTTTCAATTCACACCAGGGTTGTTATGCCAATAATAAAAAACTGGTGGGGCTAACAGGATTCGAACCTGTGACCTACAGATTAGGAATCTGTCGCTCTATCCTGCTGAGCTATAGCCCCTCATTAATAAAAATTTTACCATATAAAATTATTTTATTCAAGAAAGTCTATTATAACCCGAATTTCCTTCCTGACCTACTTAAATTTTACACAATCAGGTCAAATTTCAAACCCGGAGCAGCTTTACAAAAGAGATTAAATAATCATTTTATTAACTCCAGCCATAGCGAAAAAGTTTACTGAAAAACCAGGTGATTTTCTTTTTAATTAAATCCCCGACAGAAGTCTTCATTGGCTCTTTTTTGGCTGCAAAATAAACCCTGTTGTTGCTGTCATTTGCTGTACTAAATGTAAAAGCTTTATAAACATCAACCTCTTTAAATCCAGTTTCTTTTAATAATGCTTTAACATCTGACAGAGGATAACTGGTTTCTTCATGCAGCTCCTCATAATATCCATTTTCTTCACCTTTCAGCTTAATTTTCAGCTTTACCGACCATTTTTTGCTGTTTTCATCCACCCTGTCCATCCAGACACAGGAATAATTTTCACCGGTAAACAAAGAACTGCCCGGTTCAATACTCATCAAACGGTGTATGGTATTCATATCAAAAATAAATATCCCATCATCTTCGAGTACCTGTTTTACATTTGCAAACACTTTCCTCAAACCCCGTCGGGTTAATATATAATTAATACTGTCAAATACAGAAAAAACAAAATCGAATTTATAGGGTAGAGAAAAATCTCTGAGATCAGCCTGCACAAATTCAATCCGGCCCTCGCTGTCACTCATTTTTTTTTGAGCTACGGCAAGCATTTGTTCTGAACCATCCAGACCCACCACCTTTTTACCCTTTTCGGCAAAACGATAGGTCATATTTCCGGTACCACAGGCCAGATCGAGTATTTTCCGGGGCTGTTCATTATAAAAAGACAGCAGTTCATTCAAATACTCATACCAGAGGTCATAGGGGACCCCACTCATTATATCATCATAAATGCGGGCAAAAGAATAGGTATATGCCGACCGGCTCATGTGCCTTCTCCTTTCCTGCCTTCCAAACTGTCAACTGTTATTTAGAGCTATTTAAAATATCTAAAATAAATCTTCTTACCTCTTTTAGGCCTCTTCCGGTTTTTGTGGAAAAAAAAGTGAAATCAATTCCCGGAGCAGGTTCTAGAGTCTTTTGAATAATTTTTTTTTGAGAATTCAGCTGATTTCCTGAGAGTTTATCGGCCTTGGTGGCAGCTATGATAGCCGGAAGAGAAGTGCTTTCCAGCCAATCAATCATCATTATATCTTCTTTTGTTGGCTCATGCCGGGCATCAATTATCTGGACCACACCGGATAAAAGATATCTTTCATATAAATAATCATTAATTAATTCCTGCCAGTCTTCTTTTACTTCATCCGGAACCCGGGCAAAACCATATCCGGGCAGATCAACCAGACAAAATTCATTATTAACGTTGAAAAAATTAATACATTGAGTATGGCCGGGAGTGGAACTCACCCGGGCCAGATTTTTCTGATTAACCAGTTTATTAATCAATGAGGATTTTCCCACATTGGAACGACCGGAAAAAGCAAACTCGGGATAACGGTGGTGGGGAAACTCACTTTTGCTGTAAGCACTTTTGATAAAAGAAGCATTTTTGAATTTCATTGGTCCAGCTCTTCCTTCCCTGATTTAAATGATAAACCGCCCTATAAAGGGCGGTATTATGTCCTGCAAAAAATCTTTTAAATTACATTTTTCTTTCATTTTTTTAAAACAGCTAATTACTTCTTTTGCTGCTGTTGTTAAGCTGTTTCTTCTTTTTCACTGTATATTAGTTCTGGAGTCTTGCCTTCTGTAATTACTTCCGGAGTTATAACACACTTTCCAATCTGAGGCTGTGAGGGAATATCATACATAACATCCATAATAGACTCTTCCATCACAGAACGCAGACCACGAGCCCCGGTGTTTTTGGTCAGGGCTTTTTTAGCTATTTCGCCGAGGGCCTCTTCTGTAAACTCCAGTTCAACATCATCCATTTCAAAGAACTTTTTGTATTGTTTAACCAGGGCATTGCGCGGCTCGGTCAATATCTCAATCAGATCTTTTTCAGTAAGTTCATCGAGAGTTACCATAACCGGCATCCGGCCGATAAATTCGGGAATCAAACCATAATGGAGTAAATCTTCAGGCAGAATATGCTGCAGTATCTGTCCGTTATTTTCACTCTCATCACTGGTCTGAATATCAGCACCAAAACCCAGAACCTTGCTGGAAATTCTGTCTTTGATAACATTATCTATATCATCAAAAGCTCCTCCGGCAATAAACAATATATTGGTGGTATCTATTTCAATAAATTCCTGATGGGGATGTTTTCTTCCCCCCTGTGGTGGTACACTGGCCTGAGTACCTTCAATAATCTTAAGCAGAGCCTGCTGTACCCCTTCTCCAGATACATCACGGGTTATAGAAGGATTTTCAGATTTCCGGGCAATTTTATCTATTTCATCAATGTAAATAATGCCCTGTTCTGCCTTTTCCACATCATAATCTGCCGCCTGAATTAATTTCAGCAGAATATTCTCCACATCTTCTCCCACATATCCCGCTTCTGTGAGGGCAGTGGCATCAGTAATTGCAAAAGGGACATCCAGAATATTGGCCAGAGTACGGGCCAATAGTGTTTTCCCACATCCGGTGGGACCGATCATCATAATATTACTTTTTTCCAGTTCCACATCATCCAGTTTTACATCGGAGTTAACCCGTTTGTAGTGATTATATACGGCAACAGAAAGAGACTTTTTTGCCCTTTCCTGACTTATAACATATTCATCCAGAATACTTTTGATCTCTCTGGGTTTGGGAACACTCTGTATATCAACTGCCGCTTCTTCACTTAGTTCTTCTTCTATAATCTCATTACACAGCTCAATACATTCATCACAGATATATACTCCAGGCCCGGCTACCAGTTTTCGAACCTGTTCCTGTGATTTACCACAAAATGAACATTTAAGATCTCCTTCTTCATCACCAAATTTAAACATTATATCACCTCACAGAGTAAATTACTTATTGCTGTCCTCTTCATTTCCTGCAATGTCGGCATTTTTGTGAATAACTTTATCAATAACTCCGTATTCTTTTGCTTCCTCGGCGGTCATAAAATAATCTTCATCTATATCTTCTTCTATTTGTTCTTTAGATCTATGGGTGTGGTTGCTTAAAATTTCATTCAGAGTATCTCTTATTCTCAGAAGTTCATTAACGTGCACTTCAGCTTCTGCTGCCTTACCCTGAATTCCTCCTGCCGGCTGATGAATCATCACCCGGGAATACGGGAGACCATAACGCTTGCCCTCAGTTCCACTTGCTAAAAGAAGGGCTCCGGCACTGGCTGCCTGCCCCATACAGATAGTAATTACATCCGGCTTAATATACTGTATAGTATCATACATCGCCAGGGCGGCAGTAACTGAACCACCGGGACTGTTTATATAAAGGTTAATATCTTTATCGGGATTATCAGCTTCTAAAAACAGCAGCTGAGCGATCACCAGATTGGCCAGCTCATCAGTCACATGGCTTCCAATAAAAACAATCCTGTCTTTTAATAACCGGGAATATATATCATAGGAACGCTCTCCTCGATTTGTCTGTTCAATAACCATAGGCACTAAACCTGGCATAATAAATCCTCCTTGTGTTATATTTAGTTCATTCGAAATCAAAACAAGAATTCAAATAACAATAATTAACAATTAATTTTCTGCTGTCTCTGCAGTCTCTTCTGTTTTATCTTCCTCACCCGGGTCTTTTGCACTGTCCTCACTGTCATCATCAGCTGTATTTTCTTTTTGTAAAAATTCCATGGTTTTTTCCATTTTAATACTTTCTTTAATTGAATCAAGCTGATTATACTCTTCCATCTGAGATTTCATTTCTTCAAAATCCTGATCATTGGCCTCAGCAATTTCTTTAATTTTGGACTCAACTTCACTATCACTTACTTCTATATCTTCTTTTTTAGCTATAGCTTCTAAAAGCAGATTATTGCGCACACTCTTAACAGCGGAATCATAATTCTGGTCACGCCAGTCCTGTTCATCCATTCCAGTATATTCAAAATAATCTTCTATTTCCATTCCCTGCTGGGAAAGATTAATTTTGAATCTCTGGAACATGCTGTCCAGTTCATTTTCAATCAGTTTTTCCGGGAGTTCAAATTCAGAATCATCAGCTATGGCATCAAATAATTTTTCTTCAAAATCCTGATCTGTTTGCTGTTTTTTCTGTTCTTTTATTTGGCTTCGAACACTATCCTTAAATTCTTCAATAGTATCATAATCACTTACTTCACGGGCAAAATCATCATCCAGTTCCGGAACAACTTTTTCTTTAATCTCTTTTATATCTACATTGAAAACTGCTGTTTTCCCGGCCAGGTCTTCAGCCTGATAATCGTCTGGAAAATCAACCTCCAGCTCAACTTCAGTACCCGTCTTTTCACCAATCAATTTTTCCTCAAACCCGGGTATAAACTGGCCTGAACCAATCTCCAGGTTAAATTCTTCTCCACTTCCACCCTCAAAGGGCTCACCGTCTATAAAACCTTCAAAATCAATTACAGCCGTATCTCCTTCTTCAATTATCTCTTTATCGGTAAATTCAAGCTGACTGTGCTGATCCTGCAGCCGTGAAAGATGGTTGTTTACCTCTTCCTGCTCTACTTCTACATCTTCATATTCAAGGTCAAGACCGGTATACTGTCCCAGTTCTACTTCAGGTTTTACCTCCACCCGGGCCGTAAAGGTGGCATATTCTCCTTCTGCGATATAATAATCTTCGATATCCGGTCTGTCAATGGGCTCAGCCCCTATTTCAGAAATAGCTTCACTGTAAGCGTCCGGAATAATAATATCAAGAGCATCTTTGTGCAGTATCTCCGGTCCATATTTGGCCTCAAGAACTTTTCGGGGCACTTTTCCTTCCCGAAAACCGGGAACAGAAACCTCTTTGGCTACTTCACGGTAGGCCTGTTCAAGGGCCTGATCTACTTTCTCAGGTTCTACTTTGATATTCAACTTTAAATTATTGCCCTTTCTTTTTTTCTCGGTAACTTCCATACCCAATTTATACCTCCTGTTTCACTATTTTCGAGAAAAATTCATCTTTTTCTCATGGGGTCTTATATGTTTACTTCTGTTTTAATATAAGCCAAATTTGTCCATATATTTTAATAATCCCCGATCCGGCCGGTTGACCAACATCGGGGTGATATCCAGATATGGTGCGAAGGGCGGGATTCGAACCCGCACGGTAGAGACCACTAGATCCTAAATCTAGCGCGTCTGCCAGTTCCGCCACCTTCGCTTACAGCTCTCCCAGCCTAATCTCTAAAAAGCATGTATTATATTAGCATATCAATAGACTGTTGTCAAGAAGATAAAGCAAAAGAAAATTCTTCAGAAAAGTGAATTTCTGAAGAATTTAATTCAACCACCTTACAGCCTTTTACAGCCTGTTAAAAATACAATAATTTAACAATTTTTTTAAAAAACATAACCACCAACCATATTATCTGGGCTGTACAATAAGTTTTATTGCCGTTCGCTCCTCTCCATCAATTTCAATATCCGTAAAAGCGGGAATACATACCAGATCAACTCCACTGGGAGCTACAAAACCCCGGGCAATGGCCACTGCTTTCACGGCCTGATTTAGAGCTCCTGCTCCTATGGCCTGCAGTTCTGCTTTCCCTTCTTCTCTCAAAACACCAGCCAGGGCTCCGGCAACAGAATTTGGATCAGATTTTGCTGCAACTTTTAATATCTCAACTTCTTCATCCATTTTCAAAAATACCTCCCTGATTTACTGTATTTATTATTTCTAATTTATAGTATTTTTATGATATTTTTATTATAATATTATTCCCTTATATTATTAATATTATTTATTAATTAAAATATACCTGCTTTTTTTTATACTTTTTTTTATAAATAATATGTGAAATATCAAACTTTTTTGTTAAAACACCTTTTTTAACATGTTTTTCCAGTAAAACAGGGGTTCTCTACATCTTAATATTTGATATTTTTTATACCTTTCTATATACTATTATTGTGCGTATTTTTTGGGTACAAATTTATAGTGAAAGTTAATAAATTTATTTTCTAACAAAAACCTGATCAAATTTTGCTGAACTAAATTTAAACATTTCAGGAGGCAATAAAATGCACTCTTTTGGCAAATATATTAATCCTCACCTGGGAGATCTGCTGCCAAAAATAAATCTTGATAAAACATTCACCCGGGGTGAAGGCTGTTACCTTTATGACAGTGAAGGAAACAAATATCTGGACTGTATTGCAAATTACGGAGCCGTCCCTCTGGGCTACAACCACCCGGCTCTCTGGAAGGCAGTCAATAAATTAAGAGACCAAAAAGAACCTAACCTGGTTAAACCTTCTTTTATGGAGGCGGCCGGTACACTGGCCGAAAGATTAATTGAATTAATGCCTTCTGGCCTAAACTATGTAACTTTTACCAACAGTGGAGCAGAAGCAGTTGAAGCCGCTATTAAACAATGCCGGGCCTCAACCGGCCGCCATGGAATATTATCCACCTGGAACAGTTTTCATGGCAAAACTCTGGGGGCACTTTCTGCCACGGGAAATCCCCATTACCAGAAACCATTTTTGGATCCGGAAAGCAGAAAAAATTTTCAGTATATAGAATTTGGAAATACTCAAAAACTGGAAGCAAAGCTGGCTCAAAACCCGGATTTTTTTGCCGGCTTTATTCTGGAACCTATCCAGGGTGAGGGGGGCATCATTACCCCACCTGAAAATTATCTCAGAGAAGTAAAGGAAATATGCCAATCCTATAAAGTGCCCTTAATTCTGGATGAGATACAGACCGGGCTGGGCAGAACCGGAAACCTTCTGGCTTCAGAACTATATGATGTCCAACCCGATATAATACTTTTGGCCAAAGCCCTGGGAGGAGGAATGATGCCTCTGGGGGCCTGTATCAGCTCGGAAGAAATTTACAGCTCGGAATTTGCCCAAAAACATTCCTCAACTTTTTCCGGCAGCAGTTTGGCCTGCCGGGTAGGCTTAAAAGTACTGGAGCTGCTGACTGAAAATAACTGTGAACTTATAAGTAAAGTTGAGCACCACGGTAAATTTCTAAAAAAACAGCTGCAGAAATTAGCTGATAATTTTCCGGCTCTCATTAAAGAGGTCCGGGGTAAAGGCTATATGCTGGGGCTGGAGTTCAATCTAACCCGGGATGATTTTCCCGGAAGCCTGCTGGGTATTATGACCGAGCAGGAGCTGTTTAGCCCTCTGGCTGCCAGTTTTCTTTTGAATAGGGAAAAAATCAGGGTGGCTCCTACTCTGAATGGTAACAATACTCTAAGAATTGAACCACCTTTAATATTCGATAAACAGCAGTGCCGGATTACAGCAGACAAAATAGAAAATATGCTTTCTGTTCTCCAGCAGGGCAATACAGCCCGGTTTGTCTCCCATCTTGTTAACTGTGAAATAAAGGAGATTGAACCTGCTGCCAATCATAGTTCCCCAGAAAAAAAGGCTCCTCTTTTAACCCACAAAAAGGGAGAGAGCAAATTTGCCTTTTTAATTCACCCTCTGGATTTGCAAAATTATTATGAGTATGATAAAAGCCTGCAGGCTTTCAGTGATAAGCAGCTGAGAGAGCTTACTGACAAATGGAAAAATATGCTGGGACCTTTTGTTGCCTCCCGGACCAAAATAACCTCTCCTGCAGGTCAGAAAGCATATGGTGAATTTATTGCACTGCCCCATACAACCGAGGATTTTTTAGAAATGCCGCGCAAGAAAAGTATAAAAGAAGTTAAAAAAGCCCTCGGTTTAGCTGAAAAACGGGGGGCAAAAATTGTCGGACTGGGTGCATATACAGCGGTTGTTACCCGGGCCGGATTATATGTGAAAAAAGAAGATATACCTGTAACCACAGGTAATAGTTACACTGTAGTCGCCGCAGTACAGGCTGTCAGCAGAGCCCTGTCTCAGCTTAATATCAAAGCAGAAAACAGTACTGCCGCCGTTGTGGGAGCTGCCGGCTCTATTGGGGGCGGAGCAGCCCAGCTGGTGGCCCGATCATTTGCCCGGCTAATCTTAATTGGTAATCCCGAACATAAAGATTCCAGTATTAAAAGATTAACCGAAAAAGCAGCCGACATCTACCAACACCTGTCAGAGCTCATTGAAAGCAATCATCAATTTAAACCCGGTTCTCTGGGATACAGGTTAAAAAATGAGCCCCGGCTTCCTGATGCCCGGGCGGACCGAGCTGAATTTATAAAATTTGCTGAACTGGATGAAGCACCAATCACTATCACCACTAAAATTGAAAAATTTCTGCCGAAAGCAGATGTAACAATCTGTGCTACCAACTCCATTGAAGAACTGATTACACCCGCTAATGTCAAAAAAGGAGCTGTTATCTGTGATATTTCAAGACCCAAAAATGTAAGTCCAGAAATTAATGAAAAAAGACCAGATGTTCTGGTAATTGACGGGGGTATTATCTCCGTACCGGGCCGGCCGTCCATGGGCTGGGATTTTGGGTTTGAGCAGGGCCTGGTTTATGCCTGTATGGCTGAAACCATGATGTTAGCTCTGGAAAAAAAATATGAAAATATGAGTCTTGGTTCCTCAGGTGTAAATCTTAACTCTATTCTAATGACCCGTCATCTGGCTCAAAAACACGGCTTTGAAGTTGCACAGCTCAGGAGTTTTGACCGCCCCTTAAAAGAAGAAAAATGGGAACAGGTAGCCCGTTCCCGCAAGAATTACAGAGTTTCTTCCTGATTTTTAATACTTGTTCAAAAACTTTTTAAAACTTTTTAAAAAGAAGCTTTTTAGCTATTTTTAAAAAGACCAGTTTAAAAAATACTCTGGTTTTCCATTCTCCTCAAGATATTCATTATACCTTTCTGCCTCTTGGTTGTATTCCCTGACAAATTCATTAACTTTGTCTATTTCACCCAGGGCATCATATATCTCCCATATTTTAACCAGACCCAGAGCCGTATATGCGGCCCTCTTTGCATCCGGGTCTGTTAGATTATAGGCTAAAGCAAAAAGTCCGGCTTCCCCGGCCAAAAACAGGGCCCCTTTGGGCCACCACTGTCCAGCATAATAATGTCCCCCCGAAGGAATGGCAAAAGAAAGCAGTCCTGCCGTTAATCTCGATTTAGTCTCCCTAAAATCAACTTTTTGTCCTTCTGGCTGCTGATAGCGTATATACCAGTAAACATCACTGCCCACAATATTTTCATTTTGCACCATGTAATCAACAGTACTGCGCCCATGAGCATCTCTTTGGACAGGATCGGCTCCATTATTAAGCAAAAATTCCACCACACTCACTGTATTGAACTCCAGTGCTTTCATAAGGGGAGTACTACCCCGGTAATCAGTGCTGTTAATATCAGCTCCCCGCTCTAATAAAATAGAAAAAACATCTATATTTTCAACTACTTCGGCAGCTAAAAACAGGGGAGTTTCTTTTTGCACTGATTCTTTATCTACAGCAGCACCTTTTTTGATTAACAGGCTCATTATTTCCGGCTCCCTTTTGTTCAACACCGCATAATGCAGGGCATTATACCCAAGATTATCAGCAATATCAGGATCACCACCAGATGATAAAAGCATCTCAATAACCCTATAACTAACCTCATTTTCAAGGGCATGATGGACGGCAGTTAGACCCCGGTTATCTTTCATATTTATATCAATATTTTCGGCCAGAAGATATTCATATATCCTATTATCTACTTCATTTTTCAGGGCAATTATCAGGGCATTTTGATTTCTGTGGTTTACTAAATTTATTTCGGCTCCAGATTCTACAAGCTGTTTTAGAATTCTATACTGATTTTTTTGGACCGCATACATTAGAGCAGTAAGACCACCATCATCTTTTGTATCAAGCTTAGCTCCCCGATCAATCAATCTTTCAATTAATCGCAGTTCTCTACCCTGTTTCACTGCTTCCATTAAGGGAGTAATACCCTGCCTGTTAGCCAGATTGACATCAGCTCTCTGTCTGAGCAGCAGATCAATATTTTCTTTTTTCCCCTCTCTTAAAGCCAGTATCAGCGGGGTGTCACCTTTTCTGTTCTGAGTATTAATACGGGCTCCAAAAGAAAGCAGGGTGCTTAATACCCTGGGATTGGAATTATAGGCCGCAGCATACATTAATGCTGTCCAGCCATCATTATCTACTAAATCAACCCGGGCCCCGGCCGATAAGAGGTATAATGCTACCATTGAATTTGGATTTTGCTCGGCAGCAGCCATCAGGGGTGTTCGCCCCCGGCTGTACCTCTGGTTGACATTGGCACCTGCTTCCAGGGCCTCCCTCACTTCAGCGGGAGTTCCCCGGGCACAAATCTCAAAAAAAGTTATATCCTCAGCCGACACAGAAATAACAGCAGCCAGCAAAAATATTACTGTAATACCCAGAGTTAACAAAAAAATCTCAGTTCTTTTTTTCACATCAATCCCCTCATTTCCGGGTATGGTTTATTCAAAGGAATCTCTTTAAATTTTATCCAGTAAATTGGCCATTTCAATAAAACTAAGTGCGGCATCAAATCCTTTATTTCCGGCCTTGGTACCGGCTCTTTCTATTGCCTGTTCAATTGTATCAGTGGTCAGCACTCCAAAGATAACCGGTATTTCACTATCCAGACCAACCTTGGCTATGCCTTTAGCAGCTTCTGAGGCCACATATTCAAAATGAGGAGTATCTCCCCGAATGATAGCTCCCAGACATAATATACCATCATATTTTCCGCTTTTGGCCATTTTATCTGCTGTCAGAGGAATCTCATATGAACCAGGCACCCAGGCTACACTTATATCCTCCTCAAGAACACCGTGTCTTTTTAAACCATCAAAGGCCCCATCCAGCAGCTTGCTGGAAATAAATTCATTAAACCGTCCTACTACAATACCAGCTTTTAATCCTTCTCCGGTCAAATTACCTTCAATAATTTCCGCCACAATTATCTCTCCTTTTTATATTTTTTGAAATCCTCTTTGGTATTTCCCGCCTGTTATTTAGGTTAAATGCTTCTGGTCTTTTTTCCTCTTATTTTTCAGGTTTAAATGATCCTGATTTTAATGATCCGGGTTTTAATAATTTTGTTTCTCCGCCAAAACCGTAGTTGTGATAATTTTTGCCAGCGGCAGTGGAAATGATCTATAATTTTTTAAAAAATACACCTGTTAATTTAAATTATCCAGCAGATGACCAAGTTTATTTCTTTTGGTTTTTAAATAATATTCATTTTTGTTGTTGGGATCAATCTCCAGAGGAACTCTTTTAACAACATTCAGGCCATAACCTTCCAGACCCACAATTTTTTTCGGATTATTGGTGATTAATTTAATAGAACTAAGCCCTAAATCCACCAGTATCTGAGCTCCAATACCATAATCTCTTAGATCAGGATCAAAACCAAGAGCCACATTTGCTTCCACAGTATCCATACCTTTATCCTGCAGGTGATAGGCTTTAATCTTATTGGTCAGGCCAATTCCCCGGCCTTCCTGGCGCATATATAGCAAAACACCTTCCCCGGCCTCTTCAATCATATCCAGAGCTGCCTGCAGCTGTTCTCCACAGTCACAGCGGCGTGATCCGAAAACATCACCGGTTAGACACTCAGAATGAACTCTTACCAGCACATCCTCTTTTCCCTCAGGTTCTCCTTTAACAAGAGCCACATGTTCCCGGTCATCAACAACCGTACCATAAATTTTTATTTTATAGTCTCCGGATTTGGTCGGTAGGTCAGCCTCAGCTTCTTTTAATATCAATTTCTCTCGGCTCTTTTTATACTTGATCAAATCTTCAATACTTATTAAGTGTAAATCATGTTCGGCAGCAAATTCTTCCAGTTCTGGCATCCGGGCCATATCAGCATCATCTTTAATAATTTCACAAATAACCCCGGCCGGTTTCAGACCTGCCAGCCGGGTCAGCTCCACGGCAGCTTCTGTATGACCAGCCCGGCGCAGTACTCCCCCTTTTTTGGCACGGAGGGGAAAAATATGACCCGGTCTATTGAAATCTTCCGGCCCACATTTTGGATCAGCCAGCTTTCTTACCGTCAGGGCTCTTTCCTGAGCAGAAATACCGGTTCCTGTATCTTTATGATCCACCGATACTGTAAATCCGGTCTCATGACTGTCAGTATTTCGTTCTGCCATAGGTGGTAATTCCAGTTCATCAACTCTTTCTTCTTCCAGAGGTACACAAACCAGACCCCGGGCCTCTTTAATCATGAAACTAATATTTTCTTTGTTTGCCTTTTCTGCCGGCAGTACCAGATCTCCCTCATTTTCTCTGTTCTCATCATCAACAACAATAACCATTTTACCATTTTTAAAATCTTCAATTGCCTCTGAAATTGTATCCATATTAATCATCCCTTCCTCAGACTGTAGAAACTATAAAAAACCATTTTGCTGCAGAAAATCCCGGCTGAGTTCTGATCTCTCTTCTCCTTTTTTATTAAATTTTTCTGCTGTCTTTACAACATATTTTCCAATCAGGTCGGTTTCGACATTAACTTCATCGCCCCGGCTGTAATAATAGAGATTGGTATTCTCCCAGGTTTCGGGAATTAAAGACACCACAAAAAAATCAGCACCCAGCTCTGCTATAGTTAAACTTATACCATCTACTGCCACTGATCCCTTATCCACCAGATATTTTTCCAGCTTTTGGGGAATTGTAATCTGCAGCAGGCGAGCATTTTCTTGTACGGTAATATCATTAATTACACCCCGGCCATCAACATGACCGGCTACCAGGTGCCCGCCAAAAAATTCATCCACAGTTACCGGTAATTCTAAATTTACTGGGGCTCCTCTTTTTAAATGATCCAGATTTGTACTCTCCACAGTTTCGGGCATAACATCGGCGGTAAAACTGTGTTCATCAAATTCTACAACTGTCAAACAGGTTCCATTAACCGCAACACTTTCACCCCTGGTTAAATCTTTTGTAACCTTATTGGCCTCTACAGTAAGCTGATATTTATCACCCCGATTTACTTTCTTTTTTAAGCTTCCGACTTCCTGAATAATACCGGTAAACATAATAACCCACCTCCTTACTCAACAAGTTTTTCATTCAAATAGCCCGTAAGCAAAAAATTTTCCTCCAGCTCTTTTATTTTCGGGGCCCTTATTTGATCTATCATGTCCATTTTTTCCGGACCGGGACCCATAAAAGTGGCTACCCCATCATTACCCCCATAAATACGGGGTGCTGTAAAGATATAAACCTTATCCACAAGTCCCGCTGAAAGAAAAGAATAATTCAGATGCCCTCCCCCTTCGATTAAAACACTTGCTATCTCCATATCATGAAGTTTTTTCAATAATTTTTTCAGAGGGACTTTACCCTCTTCTGTCAGCTTTATCTGTATTATATCAACTTTCTTTTTTTCGAGCAGAGATTTCTTTTTTTCTTTTTGTTTATTATCCAAATCATGTCCACATACAATCAGGGTCTTTTCCGGGGACTGATGGTCTATTAAATTGGAATTAACAGGAATTCTTAATTTTGAATCCAGTACAATCCGCAGAGCATCAGTGCCCTGCTTACCTTCAAGCCTGGTTGTAAGGCTGGGATTATCCTCCAGGACTGTACCACTACCAACCATGACTGCCGCAGTCCGATGGCGCAGTTTATGACCATACTGCCGGGCGGTTTTGTTGGTGATCCATTTCGAATCCCCGGTTTTAGTAGCCAGATAACCATCCAAAGTTTGGGCTGCTTTCAGCATCACAAAAGGTAAATCTGTTGATATATATTTCAAAAATATTTCATTTAAGCGGCGGCATTCTTGTTCAAGTACTCCGGTTTTAACTTCAATACCCGCTTTTTTAATAGCTTCTATTCCTTTACCGGCAACTCTTGAATGGGGATCAATCATACCTATAACCAGCCGATCAATTCCACTCTGAATAACTTTCATACTGCAGGGACCTGTTTTGCCTTCATGACAGCAGGGCTCAAGATTTACATAAAGGTCAGCTCCTGCTGCCCTGTCCCCTGCTTCTTTTAGGGCATATACTTCAGCATGAGGGCCTCCATAATATTGATGATACCCGGAACCAACAATCTGATCGTCTTTAACTACAACTGCACCTACCAGGGGGTTGGCTCCTGTGCTGCCCTCACCTCTGCGGGCCAGCTCCAGTGCTTTTTCCATATAAAACTTATCTCTGTCCACCATCCAGCTCCTTTCACTTTATGTATTTCTATTCATTACTCAGCTGTAATTTCTGACAAATAAAAAATTCCCTTCCAAAAAGAAGGGAATCAGCAATAGTAAAATTCTGACTTTTATATAAATTAACTAACTCCCTTCCAGACTGTACTGTCGGTTTCGGAATCACACCGAATCCACCAATAAATTGGCTTGTGGACTTTACCACCGGTATGGAATTTCACCAATCCCCGTTAGTTTTATGAATTTTTTATATTATAACATATAATAATTCTAAAGTAAATATCTCCTGTCTAAAATTAAAGAAATATACAGAGGCCTGCTATTCTTCTTTCTGTTCCAGATAATCAATAATTAGATTAAGCGGCAAAATTTTCTCCACCAGTATATACTCTCCATCTTCTATAAATCTTTCCCTGTTTTCACCAAATATAATTCTTTCTATCGGAAACTGCTTATCATGACCCTGTACTTTGTTTATAAACTTTTTTTCGGGGATAAAACGGGCTTCATTTTCATTTATTAAAATAGCAACAAAGCATTTTTCGTTTATCCCAATTATTTCTTCACATATATCTGAATCCAGAAAACCTTCCATTTTGGGAGTACTGTTCTTAGAACCCCATTTCCAGACAACAAAATCCTGTTTTTTTAAAAAATCAATTATTTCTTCTTCGGTAATAATCAAAACCTCCCGTACATAAAAATTAATTTCCTGAACTGCATTTTAATTATGCCAGCCCTATTAAAAAATGTCAAATATAATACAAAAAATAAAGCCGGTTATTTGAGTTTATGCAAACAACCGGCCTTTTAGCTGAGAATTTTCTGGGCTTTATTAAGCAGATATTAATTTTGAAATATCTTACAGTTCTCTTCTTTGGTTTTCCTGTACAGGAATTAATTTTCAGATTCAGGCCCAACTAAAAGCTCTCTTTCTTCAAAACCATCATAAAGCTGTGTGGGACGGTATATTTTGTTGGTAACCTCCATGTGTTCCACCCAGTGAGCACACCAGCCCATGATTCTGCCCAGGGCAAAAATAGTGGTAAAGAATGATGGTTCAATACCCATGGCTCTCAGTACCAGACCGGACCAGAAATCAACATTGGGATAAATGCGTTTGGGTCCCAGTCGGTCCAGTACAACCTCTTCTAATTTCTGGGCTATTTCATATTGTTCCTGCAGTTCTTCCGTAACTCCGGAGGCCTTAACCTCTTTTCCATTAAACAATACCGGCAGCATATTTTCTTTAATATAAATAGCCCGGGGATCATAGGTTTTATAGACCCGGTGACCAACCCCCATTATTTTTTCTTTTCGCTCCAGCTTGTGGTCAACATATTTTTCCACATCAGCAGGGGAATCAATATCAGCCAGCATTTCTATTACCCTTTCATTGGCTCCACCGTGCAGGGGGCCGGAAAGAGAGTTAATAGCTGAAGAAATTGAAGAATACAAACTGGCCTGGGCAGAACCAACCGCCCGGGCTGAGAAAGTACTGTTATTCAGGGTGTGGTCTGCATGCAGAATTAAAAGCTCTTCAAACATATCCACCCATTCTTTTTTCTCAGAAAGTTCAGGATTAAAACTGTATAAAATATATTCTGCAAAAGTGTCAAAATCTCGTCCGGAGGCATAGTCCGGGTCATTACTGCGAAATACACCTATAATGCTGGGAAATTTTGCAATCAATCTAATACTGCGCTTCATATTCTGATTATAATCCAGTACTTCCCGGGCTGTTTTGTCAGGACCCTGCAGATTTAAAACTCCGGCACTGAGAACATTCATCGGATGTAAATTGTCATCCATTGCCACCAGGGTCCGGGCTACAGAGGGATCAATTTCTTTGTTATCCATAAATCTCTTACAGAGTTTCTCTCTTTCTTCGGGCAGGGGCAGGTCTTCATGCAGGAGGAGAAAACACACATCTTCATAGCTGTAATGTTGGGCCAGTTCTGTGGCCTTATAACCGCGATATGTTAAAACACCATTCTCCCCATCTACCTTGCTGACTCTGGATTTAACAACAGGAATTCCGGCCAGTCCGGGAAAATATCCTTTTTCAAGCAGGGTCAATATAATAGTAATATATTTTTCCTGTAATTCTTCATCTTCTATACCCTGTAATCTGTCATAAATATCTTTGATTGTTTCTTTCTTATCACTCACTACAAACACCTCCATAATAATTTTTTATTAACTTTACAGACCATCTGCAAATTTTTTGATCCTCTGCAGTCCCTGTTCAATATTTTCAATTGAAGAGGCATAAGAAAGACGGACAAACTGGTCGGCGCCAAAAGCAATTCCCGGAACAACAGCAACCTGTTGGGCATCCAGCAGGGCATCAGCAAAGTCAAGTGAGCCCGTAATTTCTTCTCCCTTATAGGACATGCCAATTATCTTGCTGATATTCATCAGAGTATAAAAAGCACCCTCCGGAAGTACAGAAGAAAGCAGTTCACTGTCATTAATCTCCCGATACATAAATTTTCGCCGGTCATCAAAAGCCTCATACATTTTCTGAATTGCCTGTCTGGCTTTTTGGGTTTCTTTTAGAGCGGCCGTACTGGCCTTTTGGGCAATAGAATTGGGATTGGAAGTAGAGTGGCTCTGAATATTGGACATTGCTTTTATCAGTTTTTTGTTCCCGGCGGCATATCCAACTCTCCATCCCGTCATGGCATATGATTTAGACATGGCATTTATTGTTATGGTCTGTTCTTTGACTTCCGGACTCAGGGCGGCGGTACTGTAGTGCTCCATTCCATCATAAACCAGATACTCATATACCTCATCAGATACTATTATTATATCATTATCCAGGGCTATTTCAGCAATCTTTTCTATTTCGGTCCTCCGATAAACGGCACCATGGGGATTGCTGGGAGTATTCAAAATTAGTGCTCTGGTCTTAGGACTTATCTTTTCCTTAAAATTTTCCGGAGTCATCCGGAATTTGTTCTCTTCTTTAACATCAACATAAACCGGCTGACCATCTCCCATTTTGACCATCTCCGGATAACTGACCCAGTAGGGTCGGGGAATAATCACTTCATCACCGGGATTCAGAAGAGCCTGGAAGGTGTTATACAGTGAGTGTTTTGCCCCACAGGAAACCAGAATATTATCCGTTTCATATTCCAGATTATTGTCCCGGGCAAATTTTTTGCAGATCTCCTGTTTCAGACTATCAGTTCCAGAAGCGGGAGTATATTTGGTGAATCCATCATCCAGGGCCTTCCGGGCCGCCTGTTTAATATATTCCGGAGTATCAAAATCAGGTTCTCCGGCCCCAAAACCTATCACATCATACCCCTGACTTTTAAGACGTTTTGATTTTGCACTAATGGCCAGTGTCAACGATTCAGTTATGTTATCAGCTTTTTTTGATATTTTAATGATACCTCACCTCCTGATGATATAAAAGAGAACCACAAAAAGCGATTAAGTCAGCTTTTTGTGGTATGGGTCTTTAAAGTTCCTGATTGTTTTTTGCTTATTTTTACTGAGCTTCATTACTATACTATTTACTATACTATTTGACTATTTGGCCAGCTCAAATGGAGATACTACAGCATTATTATATTCCTCTTTTGCTTTTTGCAGCCGCTGCTGCTGCTTTTTTAACTCCTGGCTGAATTCTTCGGGTACCGTCAACTCTTCATATATTTCAGCCATACGCTCATATTTGGCAATATACTTATCCAGACGCAGTGCAAATTGTTCTTCATAATCTTTACGGGTATAGTCTTTATCCATATATTCGGCGAAAAGTTCAACCAGATCCTCATAGCGGGGAATATAGCCTACCGGGGTTTCTATGGCCTCCATATCTCCGTGAACCCGGCGGTCCATCCACTGCATCCAGACTTTTTTATCCAGAATAGCATTCAGATATTCACCTGTTTCTTCATCTTTTAGAAAATAATTCACTCCAAAGACACTGGGTGTTTGTGCAGAACCGGTACCAAAGTCCAGATGGTTCTGTATATATTCTCCTACCGGCAGGGCCAGAAAATCAAGATTTGCCATCGGATTATGCGTTCTCTTTCCAGCCTCACCGAGGGTGGCGGCGGTTGTTTCTGATTCCAGACAGGCGCCCACCAGAACTCCATGACTCCAGTCCAGAGTCTCCACTACCGGCATACTGGTATCTGAATCCCGGCCACCGTAAACAAATCCTTCCACGGGTACACCTTCCGGGTCATTATATCTTGCATCACAGTTATCCAGATCACTCATCCTGATTGTATAACGGGCATTTTTATGAGAAGGTGTTATTTCATTTCCCTGTTCATCAGTCTTTCCTTTATACCATTCTCCGGAATAATTTATTCCTTCATCCGGAATCTCCTGACCCATACCCATCCAGTAGGGCTGGCCGTCATTGATCAGTACATTGGAAAATATAAGCTCCCGGGGTGTGGTTAAAACTTTATAAATAATGGGATCATCTTCGGGATTAACATCACGGATAATTCCAAAAATGCCCCGCTCCACATTGGCCGCCCTTACTTCATCATCCAGAATCTTTAGATAAGCAATATCATCACCAACTACAGTATTGCCGGGGATCATCGCCGTGCTTGTTTTACCACAGGCACTGGGAAAGGCTCCGGTAAAATATGTTTTTCTGTCTTCAGGACCATTGACCGCACTGACAAACATGTGCTCTGCCAGCCAGCCTTCATTGGAGGCTTTTTTAATCGCCAGACGGAAGGCCAGCTTCTTGAGACCAATACTATTTCCAGCATACTGATTGTTTACACTAAACACCCGGTCTTCCTGTAGGTCAATATAAATTCTTCGTTTATCTATGTTTTTACTGTTACCTCTTTCATCCAGTTCACCTGCTGAATGAATAAAATAAAAGAAATCATCAGAACCTTCCAGTTTCATAAATTCATCATAACCCGGACGATAAAGAATATCTTCACTGTGGGCTACATAACTGGAATCAGTAATCTGTATTGCCGGCTGGGTAAAGGGTGAATCGGAAGGACCGAGGGAGAAAAATCTTACTATCATTTCTTTACCCTGCATACTGCCTGCTAAATAAGAAAATATCTCCTCCAGGCCTTCATTTCTTTCAATTGAATTAATATCCAGATCAAAATCTTCATCTCCGGTCAGCAGATACTTTGTGTTTTCTTTGTCCCGGGCCTGATCATTATAACCATCAAAATGATAGGTATGACCTTCCATATCCAGAGGCTTTTCTTCTCCAGTCTCCAGGGCCAGCTGTCTAATATATTCAACATCTTCCTCAGAGTCTGAAATGACAGTAACCTCTTCCGGCTGACAGAGCTCCACGGCCATCTCCACAATCTCATTTACGTGCTCATTGTTTAGTCTTTCCAGTTTTTCTCTGCTTTTTTCTTTAATATTCATCTCTTTATCTTCCTCCTGTGTAAATATAATTGTTATTATATTATTATCAAATTTTTATTTATTTACCTTAGATTGTTAAACTGATTTGCTGGACTGCCCGGTTGCTGATTGCCCCGGTTATAAAAAAATTGATCTCTTCAAAATGTCGAGTTTATGAGCTGAAACTGGATATCGTTGATTTTTAATTCTTTATTGGTTTTCTATTGATTTGCAGTAATATTT
>PWDW01000225.1 GCA_003553225.1 Halanaerobiaceae bacterium | reverse complement strand
TCAAACTTCAAAAAAGAGTCCATATATCGAGGAAAATTATAAAAACCATTAATACCATAAGAATTACAAATCCAATCAGATGGACCAAACCTTCTTTCCGGGGATCAATCGGTTTGCGTCTGATTCCTTCTATGATCATAAACAATATACGCCCTCCATCCAGAGCGGGAATGGGCAGTAGATTAATAATACCCAGATTAATGCTGATCACCGCGGTAAATCTCATAACAATATCCAGCCCCTGACGGGCTGCATCACCGGCCATAGAAGCAATCATAACCGGACCACCTATATCATCTGCTGTAAGGCCTCCGGTTAGCATCTGACCAAATCCCCGGGCGATCATGGAGGTTATAAGCCAGCTTTCTTCTGCTCCTCTGATCACCGCCGAAATAACTCCTATCGATTCCCGATATGTCTCCGGGGTGATACCAATCATCGGATATCCCTGCTGTTCTTCAGGGGCCAGAACCACCGAGATTTCTTCCCCCTCACGTAAAAGTTCAATTTCAATCTCCTGTCCCGGAGCAAAACTTCGGATCTGCTGCTGTATATCTTCCCAGCTGGAAACAGACCTTCCCGCAATTGATCTGATTTCATCTCCAGCAGTAAGACCAGCTTCTGCAGCCGGCTGTCCGGGGGATACTCCCCCTATAACCGTGGAATCCAGATCACCTACCGGAAGTCCAAAACCAACAAAAATAATAATAAACAGCATAAAAGCCAGCAAAAAATTCATCATTGGGCCCATAAAAACAACAAGAAATCGCTGATAGAGGGGCTGCTGATGAAAGCACCGGCCGCGTTCTTTAGCCTCTTCATATATTTGACGTTCCTCATCATCCATTTCCTCATCAGGTACAAATTCACCGGTCATATTACAGAATCCACCCAGGGGAACCGCCCTGAGAGAATATACAGTTTCCCCCTTTTTTCTGGAGAAAAGCCGGGGACCAAACCCCAGGGCAAATTCTTCTACCCTGATATCAACTTTTTTAGCAACTATATAATGACCAAACTCATGCACAAATATCAAGATCCCAAGTACAATAATGAAACTTAACACAGTTAAAATCATATCAAAATACCTCCTCTGCTGCAGAGCGAGCCCACTGGTCAGCCGCAATAATATTATCCAGAGAAACACTATTTTTATCACCATCATGCCGGTCCATAACCCGACTGATTATATCAGTAATTTCATCAAAAGCAATTCTACCCTCCAGAAAAGCATTAACCACCACTTCGTTGGCTGCATTTAAAACAGCAGGCATGGTACCTCCTTGTTTTCCCGCCTGATAGGCAAGATCAATAGCCGGAAATCTCTCTCTGTCTGGTTTTTGTAAATTCAAATTAAAGTTTTCACCCGCTAAAAGATCCAGCCGGGAACCACGGCAGACTTCAGTCTCCGGGTAAGTCAGTACATACTGAATGGGGAGTTTCATATCTGAGGGGCCCATTTCTGCATGAATTGAACCATCAACAAATTCCACCATAGAATGTATTATACTTTCCGGATGAATTATGATCTTAATTTCGGTAAATGGGTTTCCAAAAAGGTAGTGGGCCTCAATTACTTCCAGACCCTTGTTCATCATTGTTGCGGAATCAATAGTTATTTTGGGTCCCATATCCCAGTTGGGATGATTCAGAGCTTCACCAACAGATACATTCTGCAGCTCCTGACGGCTGTAACTTAAGAAAGGACCTCCAGAAGCGGTTAAATAAATCCGCTCTACTTTTTTATTTTCATTCCCTTCCAGTAATTGGAAAACAGCATTATGCTCACTATCTACCGGCAGTATCTGCTGATTGTTCTCGGCAAGTTTTTTGTTAATCAGTTCTCCTCCAATAACCATGCTTTCCTTATTGGCCAGAGCAAGCTGATTACCCGCCTCTATGCAGGCCAGCGAAGGTTTAAGCCCCACTGCACCTACCAGAGCATTGAGAACCAGATCCGCATTTTTATCTGAAGCCAGATTCTCCAGTGCAGAAAGACCACCGATAACTTCCACTGAACTTTGCTGTACCCTCAGTTTCTCTTTCAGTTTTTGGGCAGCATCTTTATCGGCCATTACAGCACAGTGAGGATCAAATTTCAATATCTGCTGTTCCATAAGCTCCACACTGCTGTGAGCAGCCAGAGCCAGAATTTCATAATTATCCAGAGTTTCAATAACTTCCAGGGCCTGGGTACCGATCGAACCGGTAGACCCCAGTATTACTATCTTTTTCAAAGTGATCACTCTCCAGATCTTCCGGTATAAAAAAAATTGCTCAGCCCTACCAGCCGCAATATAATTCTTTAATAAAAAAACATCACAAAAACAATGTTATTTTTCAATAATATCAGAAACATTTACGGTTTACTGATATTAAATTATACTACACAGGAACCTAAAAAATCAAGAAAGATCGGACAGCAATCTTTCTGTTTGGAGCTGCTATTTATTTGTCAAAACTTTTAAATATTTTAACCCTTATTCATTTAGATTTTTAGATAGAAATTAAGGGCTCAATTCATTTTCACCAGTATCAATTTCTATAATTTCAACTTGCTGTATGAATGAGATCCAGAATTTATCTCAAAAAAGAATATAATATATTCTGCTATTTTATAAAATAATAAATAAAAAATAATAGCTAAGTGGCATGCTGAAAAGGAGGCTGTCAAAACGATCCAGGATACCTCCATGACCGGGAATTATATCTCCCGAGTCTTTTACCTGCAGATCCCGTTTAAGGGCCGATTCAAAAAGATCACCCAGTACAGCAGCCGGCCCCAAAAATAAGGCTAAAATTATAATATATATTGAAAATAAATTAAAAATTATGCTGTAAAGGATTACAACCAACAAACACATTATCAGACCCCCAATGGCTCCTTCAATCGTCTTATTGGGACTAATATTGGGTGATAATTTTTTTTCGCCCCAAAAAAGACCGCTAAAATAAGCCCCCGTATCAACCGCCCAGGTGCCCAAAAGAACCAGCCATAAAGCCTGAGTGGCCTGAAAAGGATCAGTGCTAAAATCACGAAGAAAACTCATAAACATAAAACCGCCGGAAATATATATAATACCCAGCAGATTAATCCCTGCTGTAAAAACTATATTTTTAAAACTATTTTTATAAATATGACTGATAAATATAGTTACAAACAATATAAAGACTGCTATACCGGCATATTTATTGATTATTTCAAAATAGCAAAAAGCTAAAAAAAACAATCCCAGAAACAAAAATAATGGTTTACTGCTAAAATACTGTTCACCAAGCATTTCATAATATTCATTTAAACCCAGCAGAGTTAAGAGAGCCGTAAATAAAAAAAAGGGCAGAGACCCCCAGCTGACCATGATATAAAAAAATCCAATACCCAGAACTCCGCTTAATATACGCCGTACAAGCATTTATTGATCACCACTTTCATCAAGTGAACCAAATCTGCGCTCCCGGCTGCTGAAATTCTGTAGGGCCTTTCGAAAATCTTCTCTTTGAAAAGCCGGCCAGTATTTATCGGTAATATACAGCTCAGCATAGGCTATCTCCCACAGCATGAAATTGCTAACCCTCATCTCTCCTCCGGTACGTATTAAAAATTCAACTTCCTGAAAATCCGGATTATATAGATGGTCACCAATAAGTTCCGGGCTGATATCCGAAATGTGATCCTGGGTATCCTTTATAATCTCGTTCACGGCATCAACAATCTCGGCCCGCCCACCATAATTAAAGGCTATGTTTAAGTTAAGGCCGGTGTTATCAGCGGTCTGTCCTTCGGCCTGCTTTATTTCATCCAGAAGATAATCCGGCAGATTAGCCCGACGGCCAATAATCTTAACTTTAACATTGTTGTCATCCAGCTCATTGACTTCTCTCTGCAGGGTCCGATGAAATAATTTCATAAGAAATTTGACTTCCCGGGAAGGGCGATTCCAGTTTTCCGTTGAAAAAGCATAAACCGTAAGGCAGGGAATCTTCAAACGAGAGCTCTCCTTTACAATTTTTTTCAACACTTCTACACCCTTTTTATGACCAGCCCGGCGAGGCAGATCCTGCTTTTGCGCCCAGCGCCCATTACCATCCATTATTATACCTACATGTTCTGGAATATCCAAAATTAAAGCACCTCCTAGCAAAAAACCCCCGTAAAAACAGGAGGGGTAAAATGATTTACGAGTAATCTTCATAACACCAGATCAGCTTTATCCTCTTCTGGTCCTGTTTAACGGCAATCACCCGCTTTTTACCCTGGCCCTCTTTTTTACCGGGGGGTTTTGTTTCTATATCTTCTATTTTTAAGGCTTGTTTTTTTAGAATTGTTTTCACTTCCTGCAGATCCTGAGTTAAAAAAATATCAAAATCGCTCATCAGACTGTCATAATCTCCTCTTCCTTTTTTTCTACATGTTCATTTATCTTTTCTATATAATCATCAGTTAATTCCTGAATATTATCCAGTCCCCGGTGTAAATTGTCTTCAGAGATTTTACTTTTGTCCTCCAGCTCTTCCAGTTCTTCATTGGCCTCCCGGCGGATATTCCTGATTGAAATACGGGCTTCCTCAGCTTTTTCATGCACCAGATCCACCATTTCTTTTCTTCTTTCTTCTGTAAGACTGGGTATATTAATCCGAATAACTTCTCCATCAGAATTGGGTGTTAAACCTAAATCGGAGGTTAAAATAGCTCGTTCAATATTTTCTATAACATTCTTATCCCAGGGTTCAATTACCAGCAGGTCAGGTTCAGGAGCCGTTATATTGGCCATCTGATTTAGAGGAGTCATAGTACCATAATTGTCGGCTTTTATGTTTTCTACCAGAGAAGGACGGGCCCGGCCGGTCCGTATTGTTTTTAATTCCTGAGCAACTCCCGAGACCACTTCTTTCATCTTTTTCTCAGCCTTTTTTTCCACCTTGGCAATCATGAAAAATCCCTCCTAAAATTTATTATAATCCCGCATCAACGAACAAAAGTGCCGATATCCTCCCCCATAATTACTCTTTTTATATTGCCCTCTGTTTTAATCCCAAAAACAATCAGGGGAATATCATTATCCATACATAAAGAAACAGCAGTAGAATCCATCACTCCCAGAGATCTATTAAGCACATCAATATAGGCCAGTTCTTTATATTTTACGGCATCAGGGTTAAGAACAGGATCAGAATCATAAACCCCATCCACATTTTTAGCCATTAAAATAGCGTCAGCTGAAATCTCCGCAGCTCTAAGAGCAGCTGTGGTATCTGTGGTAAAGAAGGGGTTTCCGGTACCGGCCGCAAAAATTACCACCCTATCTTTTTCCAGGTGCCTTATAGCCCTTCGTCTGATATATGGTTCGGCAACCTCTTTCATCTCAATTGCGGACTGAACTCTGGTCTCCAGTCCCAATTTTTCAACTTCATCCTGCAGGGCCAGGGCATTTATTACTGTGGCCAGCATGCCCATATAATCAGCTGTAGCCCGATCCATTCCTTTCGTACTGCCGGCAATACCCCGGAAAATGTTTCCCCCACCAACCACTACGGCCATTTCAATACCCGTCTCCATAACCACATTATAAATTTCCCGGGCTACCTTGTTAATTACTTCAGCATCAATCCCAAAACCATTTTCCCGGGCCAGGGCACCTCCACTAACCTTTAATATAATACGAGAATATACAGGTTTATCACCCATCTATGCTACCTCCATATTTTATATTCTCTAAAAGAATGAAAATTCCTTTAAATTTTGGCAAAAAAAGAGAACACTAAAAACAGTGTCCTCTTTTAATTATAATATTTATTTATTCATTTCTTCCTTTACTTCCTGGGCAAAATTTTCTTCTTCTACTTCAATGCCTTCACCCAGTTCAAAACGGACAAAATCGTTTACGGTTAGAGCTTCTTCTTCTAGCAGTTCATTTACACTTATGTCTTCATCCCTTACAAAGGGCTGTTCCATAAGACAGACCTGAGTATAATATTTTTCCATTTTGCCCTGAACAATATCATCAATTATGTGTTCGGGTTTACCCTCGTTGAGCATCTGTTCTCTATAAATTTTCTTTTCTTTTTCAATTGCTGTATCATCGATTTCTTCCCGGGAAATATAAGCCGGGGCACTGGCCGCAATATGCATGGAAATATCTTTGGCTATCCGGGAATCAACTTCAGCTCCTTCACCTGAGAGGTCAACCAGAACCCCAATTTTACCGTTCAGATGAATATAGCCCTGCAGACAGCCCTCAGTTTTCAACCTTTTAAACCGGCGCAGGTTAATATTTTCTCCTATTTCCGCAATGGTTTCCCGAATAATGGTATCTACTTCTTTGTCCTTATCTTGATACCATTCTTCTGCCAGCAGATCATCAAGCTTCTCGGTATCACTCTGCAGAATGTGTTCTGATATTTTGTCAACAAGTTTTCCAAAAAGTTCATTTTTGGCCACAAAATCAGTCTCACAGTTTACTTCCACAACTATTCCTTCCTGGTTATCATCATCGATAAGCACATTTACTCTTCCCTCAGCCGCAACCCGGCCGGCTTTGTCATCTGCTTCTGACATACCCTTCTCCCGGAGATACTCAACAGCGGCTTCAATGTCACCATCTTTTTCGGCCAGCGCTTCCTTACAGTCCATTATCCCGGCACTGGTTCGGGAGCGCAGCTCCTTTATCTGGTCCATACTGCTTGACATTATTAATCCCTCCAAAATAGTCTTTTTTACAGGTTAATCAATATCCCCATCCCGGAGGATGGGGATACTGCTCTTATTTGCTATTCTTCAATTATAATTTTATCATCTGCTGGTTCTGATGATTCTTCTTCCGACCGGGATACACTTTCTTGTTCCGGGGCTGAAGATGTTTCATCGGCCTCCTGTTCTCCTGTTTGAGCGGCCTCTTTTTCTTCTTCGATTTCTTCTTCCAGCCGTGCACCCTGCTTACCTTCCAGAACTGCATCAGCAATAAGTTTGCTGATTAATTTAACAGCTCTTATAGCATCATCATTGCCCGGTATTTCGTAGTCAATTAGATCCGGATCACAGTTTGTGTCCAGAATAGAAACAATTGGTATGTGCAGTTTAATTGCTTCTTTGACCGCAATTGACTCCTTGCGGGCATCAGTAATATAAATCACATCCGGAATACCATCCATATCCCTGATTCCACCAAGGAACTTCTGCAGTTTTTCATGCTCTCTCTTAAGTTCAGAAACCTCTTTGGTGGGTAATACCTCAAATAAACCATCTTCCTCCATCTGCTCTATTTCTTTCAGTCGGTCAATGCGTTTGCTTATGGTCTGATAATTGGTGAGCATCCCACCAAGCCAGCGTTCATTCACATAAGGCATACCACATCTTTCGGCTTCCACCTCAATTGTTTCCTGGGCCTGCCTTTTTGTGCCCACAAAAAGTATGGTCTTACCTTCTGCAGCCTGTTCTTTAACATAATTATAGGCTCTATCCATTAAATCAACCGTCTGCTGCAGGTCAATTATATAGATCCCATTTCTTTCTGTGAAAATATAATCTTCCATTTTAGGATTCCATCTTCTGGTCTGGTGACCAAAATGGACACCTGCTTCCAGAAGCTGTTTCATGTTTACTACTGACATTATATACTCGCACCTCCTTCCCTGGTTATACCTCCGCCTGCTTCTCCCCCTACATCAAGCCATATTAAAGCCGGGAAAAACTTTAATATCACCTCTGTAATAATACAGCACCGGTGGTAGAGTCCACAGACGTGCAGTTTTTTTAACCACTTGACAGTATACCATATAAAAATTTATATATCAATACTCGAAAATGATTTTTAGCTGGTAATTCAAACTCCCCCTTTAGTCCTGCTGCCCGGTATATAACAGCACCGTGTCCCCGTCAGCTGTTAGGCCCACCCCTCCAATATATTCGATTGGTAATTCAGGGAGCTTGATATTTTGTTTTCCGGAAGATATTTTTATTATATTTTTTTGAGCAAGAATTTTTTCTGCAGCTGCAGCCCAAAGGCTGCTGTCCCTGCTGATTATCAAAAGCGAGAACCGACTGCCATCATTAAATTTGTCCAGAAATTTCTTCTCATCCTGACAGACACCGGGGACCACAAGCGGTACAGCAGTGTTCTGATGGACAATAACCTGCCGGCCACAAATTTCTTCCAGGTCTTCAGGCCCGGCCTTAATCGTCTCCCGTACTTCAGTTTCCGGTAGAGCAAATACCCGGTTATTTAGTTCAAACAAATAAGCTCTGATATAGGAACGGGAACAGGGTAGAAGCACAGAAAATGTTGTTCCGGCTCCGACCCGGGTAGTAAGGTTTATTTCTCCCTGCAGTTTATCTACTGTGTTTTTTACTACATCCAGACCAACTCCCCGGCCAGAAATCTCAGTTACTTCAGAGGCCGTGCTCAAACCAGGTTCAAAGATCAAATCAAGTTTCTGCTGTTCAGTCAGCTCTTTAATTTTTTCGGGCTCTACTAATCCTCTCTGAGCCGCCTGCCGGGCAATCTCTTCTATTCTTAAACCGGAACCATCATCCTGGACCCGAAAATTTATTTTATCACCATCCTGAGCTGCCTGGACTGAAATCTCTCCCTCAGAATCCTTTCCTCTCTGTTTTCTAATTTCAGGTTTTTCAATACCATGAGCCACCGCATTTCTGATGAGGTGGATTAAAATTGTCGTAAGCTCCCCCGTAATCTCCCTGTCCACCCTGATATTTGCTCCCTCAAATCTAAACTTTATTTTTTTGTTCTTTTTTCTGGACAGAGACCGGACCAGGGGCAATAAGCGGGAATACAGCTCCTGAGCCGATAAGGTTCTTACCTGCAGGAGCTGCTCATAGAGCTGGTCTGTAGCCTCACTCAGATTCTGAATTAGGTCCTGATATATATCATGGCCTGTCCCTACTACCTGCAGGTAGGCCTGATACAAAAACTGTTCCTGTACTTTATTCATCAATTTGTCCAGTTTATCTTTTGTAACCTGGAGACCGCTGGAATTTATATTTTCTGTTTTCCTTAAAGGAGCTTCTTTTTTTGCAGGTTCAAGATCCTTGTCCGGAAAAGAAACTGAAAAATCACCCTGAATTATCTGCTGCACATAATGCATATATTTTTTTATATTTTGTTTTTCGTTATTTTCTGTTCTTATATCAAAAACCAGCTGTTCAATATATTCAAGTCCGGTAAACAGACAGTCCAGCACCGGTTTATGTAAAGGCAATTTGCCCTGTCTAATATCATAAAGCAGGCTCTCCATCTTGTGAGTTAACTCTGCCAGTTTCTCATATCCCATCATCGCCGCCATACCTTTAAGAGAATGAACTGACCTAAAGGCTTTGTTTAAACTTTTTTTATTGTCTGATTCTTTTTCGATGACCAATAAACTATTATTCAATTTTTTTATATATTTAAATGATTCATCAAAAAATTCCTGCTGATATTTTTCAACCTCATCCATCCGGCTGGTCCCCCTTTATATCATTAACCCAGATTTCTGGTTATTGTTTTGAGCAGCCTTTCCTCCTCAAAAGGTTTTACAATATAATCCCGGGCTCCTTTCTTGAGAGCTTTTTTTATCATCTGTTTCTGGCCCTTGGCCGTACATAAAATTATCCGGGCAGATTCATCATATTCCCTGATTTTTTCTACAGCTTCAACACCATTCATAACCGGCATTGTTATATCCAGAATAACAATATCAGGTTCCAGTTCTTTATACATCTCCACTGCCTGTCTGCCATCAGCGGCTTCACCGGCAATATCATAATTATTTTCCTGAAGAATGTTTTTTAGTATTACCCTTATAAATTTTGCATCATCGGCAATTAATATTTTTGCAGCCACCTATAATCCACTCCTGAAAACATAATTTATAAACATTTCGGTGTGACCTCCATTTGATACATATGGTGGGGCCAGGATTAGCACATCAAGCACTTAAAAGGCTACCTTTTCACTGAATTGTCATCTGACTTAACACATTTTTGGTTTTGTATGAGAGGAGTATTGTCCCCCTCACATTGAGGAAAAGAAGACAAATAATAAAATTTTTGTTTCAGCATTCGCTTTTCACAATTGCGACTCACTCCCGGGACCAAAACCTGAGGAGGGCCGAAAACAGGGTGAGTTAAATTTTGTTTTTTCCTGAATTGTAAAAAAGCCTTCCATGGTCGGATAACATGAAAGGCTTTGAATGAAGTTATTTCTGTTTTATCAATCACATTTATCTGCTTAAATCCCTGCTAAATGGTTACCTCTTTTAGTTCATCAAGCAGATATTCATTTAGGATTTTTATATAGGTACCTTTCATACCCAGGGAGCGTGACTCAATTACCCCGGCACTTTCAAATTTACGTAGAGCATTTACAATTACAGAACGGGTAATGCCTACCCTATCGGCAATTTTACTTGCTACCAGCCGACCTTCTTCTCCATCCAGCTCTTCAAAAATATGCTCAATAGCTTCCAGTTCAGAATAAGAAAGAGTATCGATGGCAATCTGAACAGCAGCTTTTTTACGGGCTTCTTTTTCAATTTTATCACTTTCAGAGCGGAGAATTTCCATACCCACCACAGAAGCACCATATTCTGCAAGAACAATATCCTGATCATCAAATTTTTCACCATAACGGGCCAGAACCAGGGTTCCCAGACGGTCTCCCCCACCAACCACAGGAACAATTGTGGTCAGTTTATCAGAATACAAACAATCTTCTGCATCAGTAAACACACATTCTCCTTCTTTCTGCTCAACATTATCTCTGGTTTGGGTAACATTTAAGAGACCATCATTGTAGTCTTCCGGAAAGTAGCCTTCAGCAATAACCTTTTCCTCCATAATATCACATTCAAAATCATCCAGAAGACTGTAGCCCAGAATCTTTCCTTTTCTGCTGGTAATATAAGAGTTGCATTGAATTGCATCAGAGAGAACATCCGCCATTTCTGAAAAATCTACTCTTTTGCCTCCAGTTCTCTGCAGTAATCTGTTAATCTTCCTGCTTTTGTTCAGTAACTCACTCATTATTTTTTCCCTCCATTGAATATTTTTATTTTTTCTTATTCTATTTCCCTAAAGCCATTAACCTATAAGATATATCTGCTTAAATCCTCATCCTGTACAACATCTTCCAGCTGTTCTCTGACATAATCAACATCAATTGTAAATGAACCCTGATCCATCCCGGGAGCATTAAAAGAAAGCTCTTCTAAAAGATGTTCCATGATTGTATGCAGGCGCCGGGCTCCAATATTTTCCATAACTTCATTGACCTGAAAGGCATAACCGGCAATTTCTTCAATAGCTCCGGGCGTAAAATCAATATCAATGCCTTCCGTCCCCAGCAGTGCTTTATACTGTTTGGTTAGGGCATTTTTGGGCAGTTTCAGAATATCAACAAAATTTTCTTTGGTCAGGCTGTGCAGCTCCACCCGCAGCGGAAAACGCCCCTGCAGTTCTGGAATTAAATCCGAAGGTTTAGATACATGAAAAGCTCCGGCGGCAATAAACAAAATATGATCGGTCTTTACTGAACCATGTTTGGTGGTGACCGTGGAGCCTTCGACAATGGGCAGTATGTCTCTCTGTACACCCTCTCGTGAGACTTCAGGACCTGAAGTTCCGGATTCCCGGCCTGCTATTTTATCAAGTTCATCAAGGAAAATTATTCCATTTTCTTCAACCTGAGTCACCGCCTGCCGGCCAATTTCATCTTCATCAATTAGCTTTTCGGCTTCTTCTTCTTTGAAAATTTCCCGGGCCTCTTCAATAGTAACCTTTTTCTTTTTTTTCTTATCAGGAAACATGCTGCCAAACATATCCTGAAAATCAATTCCCATCTCTTCCACTCCGGTACCGGAAAAAAGCTCCATCATCTGGGGAGGCTTAGATTTAACCTCTATTTCGATCATCCGGTCATCCAGCTCCCCCTCACGAAGGCGCTGACGCAGATCTTCCCGCCTTTTTTGCAGGGATTCCTGATAGGTCTTTTCCTCTTCATTATAATCTTCATCTCTGTCAAAGAGAAAATTTAAAGGGTTTTTGCTCTTTTTTTCACGGCTTGGCAGAATACTCTCCAGTATTCTGTCTTCGGCCATTTTATAGGCCTGATCCTGTACTTCATTTATCTTCTTTTCCTTGAGCATCCTCATGGCTGACTTAACAAGATCCCGAACCATGGAGTCCACATCACGACCCACATAACCAGCTTCGGTAAATTTGGTAACTTCAACTTTTAGAAAAGGAGAATCAGCAATACCGGCCAGCCTGCGGGCGATTTCAGTTTTTCCTACCCCGGTGGGACCAATCATTAAAATGTTTTTAGGAATAATTTCATCCTGAAGATCAGATTTTATATTTTTTCTTCGGTAGCGGTTGCGTAATGCTATTGCCACCGATTTTTTAGCCTCATTCTGTCCTATAATATAATGATCTAGTTCATCTACTATCTCCTGAGGAGTTAGCTGTGCCATTAAAAAGATCAACCTCCAATTTCTTCAATTGTTATCCGGTCATTGGTATATATACAGATATCTGCGGTAATATTCAGAGCTCTGCTGACTATTTCTTCTGCCTCAAGATCCTCCATATCCACCAGAGCCCGGGCTGCTGCCAGAGCATAAGGACCTCCGGAACCAATTGCGGTAATATTATCATCAGGCTCTATTACATCACCGGTACCGGAAATAAGTAAAATTTTTTCCTTATTGGCCACAATGAGCAGGGCTTCCAGGCGACGCAGCATCTTATCAGTTCTCCACTCTTTAGCCAGCTCAACCGCCGCCCGCTCCAGATTACCATGATATTCTTCCAGCTTAACTTCAAACTTTTCAAAAAGGGTAAATGCATCAGCAGATGTCCCGGCAAAACCGGCCAGCACTTCACCTTCATAAAGTTTACGCACTTTGCGGGCTCCGGACTTCATTATGGTTTCTCCCAGGGTTACCTGTCCATCTCCACCCAGAGCTATGTTTTTCCCTTTTTTTACCGCCACAATGGTAGTTGCCTCAAAATTGTCATACTTGCTATTGGTACCATTTGTGCTTTCTCCAGTCATGTATATGTTCCTCCTGAATGTGTATATACTTGTATATACTCCTTCGGTTTAAAAAAGCCCCCCTGCTCTTCTTAACTGCTGTCAGCAGAAATATCAGCAGTAACAATGATAAAAAATATAAGAAAACATTATAAAAAACATTATAACAACTTAATAACAACTTAATAACAACTTATAACACTTTTTATATTAATTAAATTAAGCTTATTACCAAAAGTTTGCAGCTGTATTATCAGCAGCATCTAAAATAACGGCAGCCTAAAATAAGCTCAACAGGGATAATTTTAACAAAAACTCTCTTATAGAGTAATTGTCATATGATTCAAAATTGTTCCCCTTTTATTTTTTCTCAATTAATCATAACACAACTTTTTATCCCTGTCAAGAAAAATTATGGATATTTAGATAATTCTAATATTATCTTCCTGTTTTTTTATTTATTGGTTATAACATGCTCTGCCAGGCACTCTTTATTTATACATTTATGATAGGTGCCTTTTGATTTTGAAGACTTTTCCACCATCAGCCCTCCACATTCAGGACATTTTTCTGCAACTGGTTTATCCCAGGCCACAAACTCACAATCGGGATAATTACTGCATCCAAAAAATCGGCGTCCTTTTTTGCTTTTTCTTTTAATAATATCTCCATCTTCACATTCCGGACATTTGACTCCGATTTTTTCCAGATAGGGCCGGGTATTCTCACACTCTGGATAGGCAGAACAGGCCAGAAACTTACCATAACGACCGTGTTTTACAACCATTGGAGAACCACATTTTTCACAAACCTCATCAGTCTCCTCTACAAAATCTACTTCTTCCATCTCCTCTTCTGCCACTTCCAGACGATCCGCAAAAGAAAAATAAAAATCCGAAAGTACCTCTTTCCAGTTATCTTTTCCCTCCTCGATGCTGTCCAGCCTTTCTTCCAGATAGGCTGTAAATTCTTCATCGGTAACCTGGGGGAAAAATTCAGTTAATAAATCGGTTACAATAAAACCCAGTTCAGTGGGAACCAGATTTTTGTTGTCTCTTTCCACATATTCCCGGGAAATAATGGTTGATATTGTTGGAGCATAGGTGCTGGGCCGACCTATACCTTTTTCTTCCAGTGTTTTAACCAGCCGGGCCTCGGTATAACGGGGAGGAGGCTTTGTAAAATGCTGCTCGGGAATAAACTCCTCTACCTCCAGCTGATCCCCCTCATCCAGGTCAGGTAAAATCACATCATCTTTCCTGGTTCCGGTCAGCCTGATAAAACCGGGAAAGAGAATCTCTGAACCAGAAATTCGAAATAAATATTTTTCTCCGGCCTCAACATCAACAGTTATAAGTTTATAAACCGCTGACTTCATCTGACTGGCTACAAATTGAGTCCAGATCAATTTATAAAGACGAAACTGATCACTGGTAAGATGTTTTTTGATCTTTTCGGGCACCCTGTTCACCGAGGTAGGTCTGACCGCTTCATGTGCATCCTGTGATTCATCTGAAGCCTGATAATTACGGGCTTTTTGGGGAGCATATTTTTTGCCGAATTCATCTTTTATATAGGCCAGAGCTTCATTTTGAGCTTCTCTGGAAACCCGGGTGCTGTCTGTTCGCATATAACTTATCAAACCAACTGAACCTTCTGAACCCACCTCAATACCTTCATAAAGCTGCTGGGCAATAAACATCGTCTTTTTGGCTGAAAAATTTAGTTTACTGGAGGCTCTCTGCTGCAGAGTACTGGTGGTAAAGGGAGGATAGGGATTCCTCTTTCTCTTTCGCTCATTGATTTTGCTTACCTCAAATTGCCTTTCCTGCAGCTCATCAATTATCTCCTGCATTTCTTCCTCACCGGGTATATTAAACTCTTCACCATTTATATGGTGCAGTTCTGCTTCCATATCCTGCTCATCTTTCTTTAAGACTGCATCCAGGGACCAGTATTCATCAGGTTCAAAAGCCTCAATTTCTTTTTCCCGTTCACAGATAATTTTTACCGCAACTGTCTGGACCCGGCCTGCACTAAGGCCTTTTCTAACTTTTTTCCAGAGCAGAGGGCTTAATTTATAACCCACCAGTCTATCCAGTATACGCCTGGCCTGCTGGGCATTAACCAGGTTTTCATCAATAGAACGACAGTCATCAATAGCCTGCTGTACTGCCTCCCGGGTTATCTCATTAAAGGCTATCCTGTTATTTTCTTCATCCAGCTTAAGAGCCCGGGCCAGATGCCAGGAAATAGCCTCACCTTCCCGGTCGGGGTCTGTAGCGAGATATACATTCTTGCTTTTTTTAACCTCTTTTCTCAATCTTTTTAATACATCACCTTTACCCCGGATGGTAATATATTTAGGCTCAAAATTTTCTTCAATATTAACTCCCAGCTGACTCTTGGGGAGATCTATGACATGTCCATTTGAAGCCTGAACCTTATAATCCTTTCCTAAAAATTTACCAACTGTTTTTGCCTTGGCCGGTGATTCAACAATCACTAGATTAAAATCCTTTTTGGCTGCCATCTTATTACCTCCATCACTTACTGTATTATTAAATTGAATATCGAATATCCAATTGTGGTGCTATTATTTAATATTAACACAACTTTTGAAAATCAAAGCTCCTATTGACAGATTATAATTTACCGTTTTCTTATTATATTGGTTTTAAAAGATTTTGTAAACCCTCAAAACAATATTTTTTTCCCGGCCGGGAAGAAACAAGCCCTTTTATTTCCAGTTCCAGAAGCAGAGAATTTAACTTTTCTATCTTGATAGAACAGGATTCTGCTATTTCACTGACATGCAGTTCTCCTTTATCCTGCAGGGTGTGCAGCACTTTTTCCTCCTGTTTGTTTAACTGGATATATTTTTTCTGTTTATCTTTTTTGGTCTCAGATTGAGAATCAATTTTTTTCTCCTGAAAAATATTATCTAAAATATCTTCCAGCCGGGTAACCGGAAGAGCATATTCTGTAAGCAGAGTATTACAGCCCCTGCTGGTGGGGCGATTAATATTCCCCGGAACTGCAAAAACTGTTCGCCCCTGACTGTGGGCCAGTTCTGCAGTGATTAGAGAGCCACTCTGTTCTGCCGCCTCAATTACCACCGTTCCCTCAGCCAGACCACTGATTATTCGGTTCCGGCTGGGGAAATTTTCAGAGCGGGGTTTGGTGCCCAGAGGAAACTCAGAAATTACAGCTCCCCGATCGGCTATTTCAGAATATAATTTTTCATTTTCAGGGGGATAAACAACATCCAGACCTGATCCCAGAACAGCAGCAGTATTACCCTCTCCCTTAAGGGCTCCTCTGTGACTGCAGGAATCTATCCCCCGGGCCATACCGCTGACCACAGTGATGTTGTGCTGATCCAGCTTATAGGACAATTTTTCGGCGACCTCACGTCCATATGCCGTACAGCGCCGGGAGCCCACCAGGGCTACTGCCGGCCGGGAAAAATCACAGACACCTTTTTTGTATATAACAGGGGGTGGGTTTTTTATATTTTTTAGTTTATCGGGATAGTCCTGTTCACCATAACATAAATAATTTATATTTTCAGCAGCCAATTTTTCCTGTACTTCTGAAATATTGATCTTTTTTCTTTTTTTTATCAGCAGTCCCGGTTTTATATTTAATCCCTTTACATACTTCAGCTTACGGTAACCGGCTTCCCAGGCTTCCTGTAGGCTGTCAAAATAATCTGCTAACTTTTTGATACTTACCAGTCCCAGACCTTTAATCAGGCTGAAACCCAGCCAGTATTCTTTCTGCAAATTTATGCCTCCTCAATAAGGGTTTGTGATTAAAAATGATTTTTCAAAATTATTCATTGACTTTTTTTCTTCACAGCCTTAATTGTTTCCGGAGTAGTTCCACAGCAGCCCCCCAGTATCCGGACTCCCGATTTTTCAAATTCAGGTACATAATTGGCAAAATCTTCAGGCTGCTCGGGATAATAAACTGTTCCTTCTCTCAGCTCCGGTTTACCGGCATTGGGAAATGCAGAGAGGGGCCTATCCGTGTTTTTTTTCATCTCTTTTATTATAGATACAGTTATTTCAGCACCAGGAGTACAGTTGGTGCCAATAACCTCCACTCCGTATTCCTCGGCCAGATCGACAAATTCTGGCACTCCGATACCCATGACCGTTTTTTTATTTTCCTGAAAATTCATCTGGGCAATCACCGGAATATCCACCTCAGAGGCAGCCGCCAGAGCCTGTTCCATTTCTTCCAGGGCGGTGATTGTCTCGATGATAATTACATCTACTCCTTCTTCAGCCAGAATGGAAATTTGTCTCCGATAGGACGAAAATGCTTCCCGGGGTTTAAGATCCCCCAGAGGCTGCAGCATTTTTCCGGTTGGACCCACAGAACCGGCCACTATTATATCTCCTCCGGCGGCCTCAGCTGCTTTTTGGGCCAGCTGGACCGCACGCTGATTTAGAGCAGTAAAATCACTTTCCAGTCCTTCCTGCTGTAAGCGAACATAGCTGGCTCCAAAAGTATTGGTTTCAATTAATTCAGAACCAGCATTCAAAAAACTTGCATGTACTTCTATTATTTTTTCCGGATGGGTTATATTCCATTTTTCAGGGGCTTCTCCGGGAGCTAAACCTTCTTTTTGCAGAGAAGTGCCCATTGCTCCGTCTCCAATTATCATTTTTTGTGAGGTTAATTTTTGTTCAAAAATACTCATATTAATTTCTCCCTTTCTTCAGGTTATTTCTTTCTTGATATTCCCCGCCTGATAGGAACTCCTGACCAGGGGACCGGCTTTGATATATTTAAAGCCCATTTTTTTGCCTACTTTTTCATACTCTTTAAATTTTTCTGGTTTAATATAATCAGCTACCGGATAGTGGCTCCGGGATGGTCTAAGATACTGCCCTACAGTCAGCACCTCACAGCCGGCTTTAAGCAGATCTCTCATTACTTCCTTGATTTCACTTTCTTTCTCCCCCAGACCCACCATTAAACCGGATTTAGTAATAATATTCTTATTATGTTTTTTTACATAGTTAAGAACAGCAAGTGATCGTTCATAATCTGCCTCAGGACGGACATCACTGTAAAGACGGGGTATGGTCTCCACATTGTGGTTGTAGATATCTGGTTCTGAGGTCAAAACTTTATTTAGAGCCCTGTAATTTAATTGAAAATCAGGAGTTAATACTTCTACAGAAAGGTTGATATCTAAATCTTTCAGCTGATTTACACATCTGGCAAACTGCCCTGCGCCCCCCAGAGGCAGATCATCCCGGGTAACCGAAGTAATAACCACATGTTCTAGTTCCATTTTTTCTGCAGCCCGGGCAATTTTTTGCGGGGTTTGGGGATCAGGTTCCTGAAGCTCACCCTCCTGTACAGCACAAAAAGCACAGCTGCGGCTGCAGGTGGGGCCCAGAATTAAGAAAGTGGCCCGGCTCTGCCCATAACACTCTTTGCGGTTGGGACAATGGGCCTGCCGGCAGACAGTATCCAGTTTGAGCTCACCCAAAAGCTTCTGGGTCTCATGAATTATTTTGCTTTCCGGCTGCCTGTTCTGCAGCCATCGGGGTAGTCTATTCATAAATATTACCTCACTCAAATATTTATTATGACTGCACTGTAAAAATAATTTTTAGCTAATTTTTAAAAACCATTACTGTCATCAAAGTACTGTCCTGAAAACAGTTTTAAATTGAAAAATCTTGCCCCTGGTTGGGGAACAAAACATCATTTCTTAATAAATAATATACGGTATTTGATTTAGTACTTATGATTCCATTCCTTACTGGAATATTTCTCCTGTTTTAGCCTGTGAGCCAGCGTTTTTTCTTCCGGGGTAAGTTTACCTGAGCTAATTTTTACTTCAAATTCATTCTCCCATTCGGCCACCAGGTTTTGTTTAATTTTATCAGTTTTAATCTCCCGATCGGATTCTGTGCTGAGGTCAGTCGCTTTTTTCTGAAAACGATATTTTTCTATCCGACGCCGGCGGGGTTCTTCATATTTTAACAGTGAATAAAGCAGATCAGAATCTATTTTTATAGGTATCGAGCCGTGCTGCAGAATAACACCCTCCTTACGGGTCTGGGCACTGCCCACCAGTTTCCTGCCTCCGGCCACTACTTCATAACGGGAGGGGGCATCAAAACAGGCGGAAGAAAATCCACTATCTGAATCTCCGCTCATTTTTTTTACGGCCACTTTTATACCTAAATCACGAAGAGCTCGTACAATACCCCGGCTTATTTTTCTATAGCTGGGGACAATACCTTCCGGTAAAAAATTCAGATCTTTTCTAACAATTATGCTGTAAGTAATCTCCCGGTCATGAAGAATAGTCCGCCCCCCCGTCAGCCGGCGAACCGGTATAATATTTTGCTCCCGGCACCGGAAATGATCAATCTCTTCTACAATTTTTTGAAAATATCCCAGAGAAAGACCCGGGGGTGTCCACTCATAAAAGCGAACTGTAGGTGGGACCACACCTTCTTTGTGCTGTTTAAGAACCGCCTCTTCCAGAGCCATATTATAGTACGGATGAAGAGGACCATCATCCAGCAGTCTCCACTGCACAATTAATCAAACCCTTTCTAAATATATTCATTTCTAGCATTATATATATTTATTCATAGACATCTTTAAAAAAGTTATCCAGAGAATAATCTGTATAGCGGCGGGTAAATAAATATAATAAAACAGCAGTACCCAGCACCACCCCATACAGCATTATCTCAGATAATAATAATACTTCATGTATAAAATATATCATAGATAACCGCAGTAAATTAAAAACAGAAAACAAAAACATAAGATAGGAGGTAATTATTCCAAATTTCCTCCAGATGTTTTCTCGATAATGCTTATAAATCATAAAACTAAATATAAAACCTAAAACCAGCAGAATACCGGTCAAAAAATTTTCCAAAAACATCATAGCCTGCCAGAAATCCTCATAATGTTCCAGCACCTGATAGGCCCGGCGAAGCTGAAAAAAAGATATAAAAGCAAAAACTGTAGAAATTAACCACAGGAAGGTCATACGCATACTTTCTTTTAAAGTACCCCGGGTAAAGTGGCTCTTAAGACGGGGGAAAAAGCCAATAATCAGCAGCAAAACAATAAACACAGTGAAGAAAAACATAAAAGCCACTGTTAAAAACCCCTTCCAGCTATTGCCAGCTATTTATTGTAAACTATAGTCAGTGCATAAAAGATTATCCTAACAAGAAAACTACAGCTGTACCCCCCGGTCCAGGCTCCGATACTGTACAGCTTCGGCCAGATAACTGGTTTTTATTTTCTTGGCTCCATCTCCTTCCAAATCAGAAATAGTACGGGCCAGCCTGAGAATGCGGTCATAAGCCCGGGCACTTAAACCCAGCTCTTCAACAGCATTTTCCAGTAAATGCTGCCCCTGGGTCTCCGGCTGACAGAACTTCTTAATTTTTTGGCCGCTGAGCTCGGAATTATAATTAAATTTTTCATTTTTATACCTCTGGTTCTGCCGCTCCCGGGCAGCAAGAACCCGCTTTCTTATTGTGGAGGATGCCTCCCCGGAAGAATGATCCGTAATTTCAGCAACACTGAGACCCGGGACATGGATATGAATATCAATTCGGTCCAGGAGGGGGCCGGAAATACGGCTGCGGTAACGTTTGATCCGGGGAACCGTACAGCTGCATTCTTTTCTTTTATCTCCATAATAACCACAGGGACAGGGATTCATGGCTGCCACAAGTGTAAAATCAGCGGGAAAAGTTACCGTCATCTCCGATCTAACCAGAGTAACTGTTCCCTCCTCCAGAGGCTGTCTTAACATCTCCAGTACATCTCTCTTAAATTCTGGCATCTCATCCAGAAATAGAGTTCCCCTGTGTGCAAAACTCACCTCACCAGGTTCCGGGTTTCTGCCACCTCCGATAAGTCCGGCCCGGGTTACATTGTGATGAGGGGCCCTAAAAGGACGATCCCGAATCAATCCCTCCTGTACTTCTTTCAGACCCATTATACTATATATCTTTGTTAATTCAAGAGCTTCCTTTTCTTTTAAAGGAGGTAAAATAGTCCTGAGCCGGCGGGCCATCATTGTTTTTCCGGACCCCGGAGGACCAATCATCATTATATTATGAGATCCGGCAGCTGCCACTTCAAGTGCTCTCCGGGCTTCCTGCTGGCCTTTTATTTCAGAAAAATCTACCTCATACTCCTGGGCAGTAATCACTTCATTTTCTGCTTCAGGAGAGCAGTTAATCTCCTGCTGATTAAAAAAATCGACAACATCACAGAGATTCCGGACAGGAATTATTTCCGGTCCCTCCACTAAAGCCCCTTCTCTATAATTTTTTTGAGGCAGGACAATTCCTTTTTTGTCCACAGCATTAGCTTCTTCAGCAAGGGGAAGGGCCCCTTTAATCACTTTGATCCTTCCACTAAGTGATAGTTCACCTGCCAGCAGATAATCATCAAGATGATCCTCCACAATTTTTCCCGAAGCGGCCAGAATTCCACAGGCAATTGCCAGATCAAAATGAGGCCCTATCTTTTTAATATCGGCCGGAGCCATATTAATGGTTATCTTTTTTACCGGAAAATCAAATCCGGAATTTTTAATGGCCGATCTAACTCTTTCCCGGCTCTCCCTTACCGCTTTATCGGGCAGACCTACAATGTCAAAAGAGGGAAGACCTCTTGATATATCAACCTCAATACTAACCGGCAGAGCCTTAACTCCTATTAGAGCAGCACTGGTGGTCTCGGAAAGCATGGTCTATTTCCCCCTGAAGTATGTTTTTGTCATACATTATAATATTAAAATGCATTTTTTAGGTGCTCTATATTATAATAACTACCGTTCTGAGATTCACCACGGCAGTTATTTTTCCTGACCCTTACCGCCAGCACATCAAATCTTTTTTTGAAATTATCATACTGCCGGTTTTCTTTTAAATAACAGAAGGCCAGTTTTCTTAATTGATTTTGTTTCTGAAAATTGACAGCTGACTGGGGTGGGCCGAAATAATCACTGCTTCTGGTCTTAACTTCAATAAAAATAATAACTTCTTTTTTACAGGCTATCAAATCGATCTCTCCCAGCTGTAAGCTGTAATTTTGGGTTAAAAGGTTATAACCCCGTTCCTCCAGATATTCTGCTGCCTTTTTTTCTCCCCAGCGTCCAAGCTGATGCCGGTTCATTTTTATATTCCTTCCTTTACTTCATTGAATAAAATGAGCTTTATTATGAAAAGGTCAACTTTTCATGTTCAAAATGCTGCCCTTTGATTTTAACATAAATATAACTCTCTTCCTTCTGCAGCAGCTTAAAAAATCAAGGACTGTTTTATTATTTACCATTATTTAATATATTCTCCATATTTTTCTATACTCCTGCAAAAAAAATTGTCACAAATTCTCTAAATCAACTTTACGGTCCAGAAATTTCATCAGGGGAATACCCACAGCATAAACAGCTCCGATTTGTCCCAGGCCCACAAATAAGACATGAGCCAGATAATTGATTACAAAATAAGTAAACCGGGACACTTCCGGATCCATCAGTGGATCAGCCGGCCGAAGTCCCACCACAAAGTAGAGTATAAGACCAACTCCCAGGGCATTAAACACTACCGGATAAATACCGGCTGTAAAAATAGAGCGGGCCCGGGCCGTGAATACAGCTGCAGCCAGGGTTATCAGAGAACCAAATATTATATCTATCAGACCCAGCCCCCCAAATATATTGGCAATCATAACTCCCAAAAAGAGTCCAATAGCTGCCGGATAACCCATAAAATAAGGCAGAAGAGTCAAAGCTTCACTGACCCTCATCTGTACAGGACCATAAGAAATCGGATGAGCAATTAAGGTTATAACTACATACACGGCAGCAATAAGTGCCACCCGGGTTACTGTTTTACTTTTCACTTTTTTAAAACTCCTTTTTATTAGACAGCAGATACTGTCCGTAGTATTTGATAAAGCAGGATTTTGCGAACTGCTTTAAGCATATAAAAAAGATTAAACAGGTTTACTAAATCCTCAGGCAATGCACTGAGCCTTTATCTAATTTGAGTTCCCGGACTGCTGGTTTTCGGCAACAATCTTAAAGGAGCTGCGGTGGATTGGAGAAGCACCATATTCCCTTAAAACCTCAATATGCTCGGCTGTCCCATAACCCATATTAGCAGAAAAATTATATTCCGGATACTGTTCAGCAAAATCCAGCATAATCCGGTCCCTTGTAACCTTGGCCGCTATGGAAGCGGCAGCAACAGCATTTACCCGGCTGTCACCATTTATAACAGCCTCCTGAGAAATATCAACCTGTGGTAAATTCATTTTACCATCAATCAATAAGTATTCGGGTTCTCGTTCTAGATTATCCAGTGCTTTTCGCATGGCTAAAAAACTGGCCTGCAGAATATTAATCTCATCAATTTTTTGGGGGCCCACCCTCCCTATGCCCACAGAAGCTTTTTCCTTAATTTCTTTGAAGAGAGCTTCCCGCCGGGCAGGTGATATCTTTTTGGAGTCATCAAGACCGATAATCCGGTGCTCGGGCTCCAGAATTACCGCCGCCGCCACCACCGGTCCGGCCAGCGGTCCCCGGCCCGCTTCATCCAGTCCGGCCACAGGATATATATCATCCTCCCACAGACTGCGCTCCTCCCGGGCCATCTGCTCATACTTTGCGGCCCGCTCTTTTTCTTGTTCTCGCTTTTTTTGATATTTCTCGGCCAGCTTCTGGACCCCTTTTCGGGGATCCTCCTTTAATTTTAAAATTAAATCCCGGCCCACTTCACGGCCGGAAAGCAGCTCTTTCAATTCTTTTATTGTATATTCACAGGTCTCCACTTTCTACCTCCCCCAGAAAACAAATTGGAAAATACTGTTATCTGTTCTAAACTGACCTATTACCGAACTTAATAAAAATTAAAGATAAATTTGAACAAAAAAGAAAAGGGTGAAAGAAAAATCTCTCACCCCTGCCTGATCCGGATCTATTACTCGGTTTCTTCTCTTCTCTGTTCTCTTTTCTCCTTAACACGCGATTTTTTACCCTGACGTTCGCGGAGATAATACAGTTTGGAGCGGTTTACATCTCCCCTTCTAATAACTTCTATACTCTCCAGATTGGGAGAGTGCAGGGGAAAGGTTCTTTCCACTCCCACACCGTGTGATATCTTACGCAAAGTAAAGGTTTCACTGACACCGGTGCCCTGACGTTTAAGCACAGTACCTTCAAAAGCCTGCAGCCTTTCATTTCCTCCTTCAACAACCCGAATCATCACCCGGACTGTATCTCCGGAATTAAATTCAGGTATATCATCCTGCATCTGTTCATTTTCTATATTTTTAATAATATCCATATGTCTCCTGGTCATACTGCAACCAGGTTTCACCTCCTTTAAAAATTTTATTCAGCTACCACCAGGCCGGACCCAGAAGCCGATCCAGAATTATGGACACAGCACTGCGAACCGATAGGTGGTTAAAATCGCCTCTACCATATACAGGTTCCAGAATATAATCACAGCGTTCCAGAGTCTCATCAGTCAGCCCCCAGCCTGTTCCAAAAACCAAAAGGAATGGAGGGCTATCTTCAGCTATTATTTGTTTTCTCATCTCTTTATAGGATAAAGAACCGCAAAAAGGACTGGCATCGGTGGCTACCAGCCGGGGAGCCTGTCCCCGACTTTCTTCTATATCATTTATCACATCACTTAAGGTATCCAAAATCTCCAGTACAGAAAAGGCCTGATGCCTGTTTTCATTGTATTCCGCCCCCTTACCTCCGGTCCAGTATTTTTTCATCCTCCGGACTAAAGCCTGCTGTGATTTAAGATGATTTACTACATAATATTTATTAATATCATAGGTCTTCCCGGCTCTTGATATATCATGTAAATCCAGATTGGTAATTGTGGTGGTAATCTTTTCACCCCGTTTATTGTATATGGGATGGTGTACCAGAGCCAGACTTACATCGGCCTGTTCTCTATTCATTTATCGTCACCCAACTCTTCCCTTATTTCCGCAAGCAGCTTCTCCTGACGGCCAGATAACTTCTTTTTTGTTATCAGATCCGGTCGGCGAAGCAGAGTCCTTTTCAGGGCCTGTTTGCTGCGCCAGCGCTTGATGCGGGCATGATCTCCACTTAAAAGTATCTCCGGAACTTTAAGACCTCTGTACTCCCGGGGTCGGGTATACTGGGGATAACCCAGCAGCCCCTCAAAAAAAGAATCTTCTTTTATAGAATCCTCATCACCCAGCACAGAAGGAAGCATCCGGGCCACAGCATTAACCAGCACCATAGCTGGCAGTTCTCCCCCGGTCAGTACATAATCTCCAATTGAAATCTCATCGGTTATTATGTTCTCCCGAACTCTTTCATCAACCCCTTCATAGTGGCCGCAGATCAAAATAAGTCCCTTACAGGTGCTGTACTCTTTCACAAGATCCTGATTGAGAGTTCGACCCTGGGGGGACAGCAGCACGGTGGGCACTTCAGAAGGGCGGTCCTTTTTCACATCCTCAACAGCTCGAAAAATGGGTTCCACTTTCATGACCATTCCGGCTCCACCACCATAAGGATAATCATCGGTAACCGAGTGCTTATCTTTAGTATAATCACGGATATCCACCAGATTTATCTCCAGCAGGTCCCGCTCCCGGGCCCGACCCATAATACTGTGCTCAAAAGGTCCGGAAAACATTCCGGGAAAAAGAGTTAAAATATCAATGAACATATTAAATCAGCTCCTGACTACAATTCCAGCAAACCGGGGATCGGACTAACTGTGATCAGTTCACTTTCACGGTCAACCTCCACAATAATATCCCGGGCCGCGGGAATCATATATTCCTTTTGGGGACCCTGAACCAAAAACAAATCAGCCCCTCCAGTGGGCAGAACATCCTTCAGCTCACCCAGCTTTTCTCCACTTTCACAAACAACAGTATAACCAATAATCTGGTGTATATAAAAACTGTTTTCAGCCAGCGGGATCAGCTGTTCTTCAGGAATCTTTATATAATGATCCTTCAGCATCAGGGCCTGTTCAATATCATCAACCCCTGCTATTTTAAGGATAATATGATTTTTATGATAACGGACTCCTTCAATCTCCTGCACATTCAGAGAACCATCCCGCTCCAGATAAATTTCTGCCAGATGTTCAAACCTTTCCGGAAAATCAGTGAGGGGAAAGACCTTGACTTCACCCTTATTCCCCTGGCTGGAGACAATTTTCCCGATGGCTATATACTGCTGCATGCTAGTTCACCTTCCTGAAAACAAAATTACTTAATATCAACCACAACTTTTTTGTCTTCCTTGGTGGCGGCCGCATTAACCACGGTCCTTATTGCCCGGGCAATACGACCCTGTTTACCAATAACTTTTCCCATATCATTATCGGCTACCGACAGCTCCAGGGTGATAGATTTATCTTTTTCAATCTTTTTTACCTGAACCTGTTCCGGGTTATCTACAATAGAGCGGGCAATCTTTTCTACCATTTCCTGCACAGAAATCACCTCATTTCTAAATGACCAAACTACTGCTGATTATACTTTTCCATAACTCCCGCTTTTTCCAGCAGAGAGCGCACCGTATCCGAGGGCTTGGCTCCATCATTAAGCCATTTTAGAGCCTTTTCTTCATCAATATCATAGGTTTCCGGCTCAGTGGTGGGATCATAATAGCCCAGTTCTTCAATAAAACGACCCTGGGGAGCATATTTTGACTCAGATACAATCAGGCGAAAAGAGGCACTCCTCTTTTTACCAACTCTTTTTAGTCTGATTTTCACACCCATCCTAACACCTCCTTAACAGGATATAATACAGAACAAAATTTAAAAAAAGAAATTTTTATTAGCTATTTTAAAAAAACTTGTTACAATCATCAATTACCCATAAAAGGTATATTCAAATCCTTCAGGCTTCGCTTACCACCTTTGCCCAGCTGACCTTCATTCACCTTTTTCATCATCTTTTTGGTCTGATCAAACTGTTTTAGCAGTCTGTTAACCTGCTGAATTGAGGTTCCACTACCCCGGGCAATTCTTTTGCGGCGGCTGCCGTTAATAATATCCGGATCCTGTTTCTCCTCTTCAGTCATCGAATTAATAATTGCCTCAATATAGTCCAGCTCCTGTTCATCAAACTGAAGATTTTTCAGCTGTTTGGCAGCCCCCAGACCGGGTATCATACCCAGCAGCTGGTCCAGAGAGCCCATATTGCGCACCTGGTCCATCTGGTCCAGAAAATCATCAAGAGAAAATTTATCCTGTCTTATTTTCTCTTCCAGTTCCTGAGCTTTCTTTTGGTCAATATTCTCTTCAGCCTTTTCAATAAGGCTGAGCACATCTCCCATACCCAGAATGCGTGAGGCCATCCGTTCCGGATAAAAAGGTTCCAGGTCTTCCAGCTTTTCACCATTTCCCACAAATTTTACGGGTTTTCCCGTAACCGTTTTAATTGACAGAGCTGCACCACCCCGGGCATCACCATCCAGTTTGGTCAAAATCAAACCGGTAATATTCAGTATTTCATCAAAATCCCGGGCCACATTAACTGCATCCTGACCGGTCATGGCATCAACAACCAGCAGGGTTTCAGCAGGATTAACTTCCTGCTCAATATCCTCCAGCTCCTGCATCATTTCCCGGTCCACATGCAGACGGCCAGCGGTATCCAGAATCACTGTATCCCGACCGTGAGATTGGGCATAACTAATCGCACCCCGGACTATGTCCACCGGGTTTTTCTCATCCCCCATGGAAAAAACAGGCAGATTTAGTTCTTCTCCCAGCTGCTGCAGCTGGTCAATTGCGGCCGGACGATAAATATCACCGGCAGCCAGCAGCGGCTGCTTGCCGTCAGCGGCAAGTTTTTTTGCCAGTTTTCCGGCAGTGGTAGTTTTACCTGAACCCTGTAACCCACAGAGCATGATAACCGTGGGCGGTTGAGGTGAAAATTCAAGTTTGCTTCTTTCTTTGCCCATCAGTTCTGAAAGCTCTTCATTCACAATTTTTATGACCTGCTGGCCGGGAGTCAGACTCTCCATTACATCTTTGCCTACAGCTCTCTCTTCAACCCGGCTTACAAAATCCTTGACCACTTTATAGTTAACATCGGCCTCCAGCAGAGCCATTTTAACTTCCTTCAGTGCTTCTTTAACATCATTTTCATTGAGTTTGCCTTTTCCTTTCAGGCGGTTTAAGGTGTTCTGCAGTTTTTCCGACAATCCTTCAAATATCATCTCAGCACCTCCTCTGGGGCAAACTGATAAAATACATAACAGCAGCTGTAATCATAAAACTATTTTCCTCAGGTTTTATCCGTTCATAATCAGGTAACATCCGAAACCCAAAAAAGTTAACCAATTTCTATATGCAGCCCCACATTCATAAGGCCTGCTGACAAAAAACATTCCCCAAATTATTTCTCTGATTAAGGGCTAAATCAAATCTTCTAATTCTTCAAGACGGGATAAAACCAATTCTTTGGTTTCTTTTTTTAGGTCTTCTGTTTTAATTTCTTTTGTGAAATTTTCAATAAAATCTCTAAGCTCACGGTTTTTTTCCACCAGCTGAAGCTTGTTTTCATATGTCCGGAGAATATCTTCAGACCGGTGAAGATGATCATATACTCCCTGGCGGCTGATATCAAGTTTCTCCGCTATTTCACCCAGAGACAGATCATGAAAAAAGTAAAGTTTCATAATCTCCTGCTGTCTGGGGGTCAGCAGTTCACCATAATAATCATACATCAATGTTAAATACATAGTTTTCTCCAGCAAATCAACCACCTACACTGTTAAGTTTTATCACTTTACAGCACATTATACATTATTGAATATTAACTGTCAAGCAGAACTGAAAAACAGAATTATTCAGAAAAAAGTGCTTCCACAAACTGGTCGGGATCAAAATCCTGCAGGTCTTCTGCCTCTTCACCAACTCCTATTAATTTAATGGGCAGACCCAGTTCATTTTTTATGGCAACAACAATACCCCCTTTGGCGGTTCCATCCAGCTTGGTCAAAGCAATTCCATCCACATCAACAGCTTCATCAAAAAGTTCGGCCTGGGAAATGGCATTCTGTCCCGTGGTGGCATCAAGTACCAAAAGAACTTCTTTATGAGCTGTAGGTGCTTCTTGTGCAATAACTCTTTTTACCTTCTGAAGCTCTTTCATTAAATTTTTCTGAGTATGCAGCCGACCGGCGGTATCAACAATCAAAAGATCAGCATTTCTGGCTTTAGCAGCCTGAACGGCATCATAGGCCACTGCAGCCGCATCTGAGCCAGCCTGCTGAGAAATCACCTCAACTCCCAGACGCTGGCCCCAGACTTCAATCTGTTCTATGGCTCCGGCCCTAAAAGTGTCACCGGCGGCAAACATAACTTTTTTGTCCTGAGCCCGGTAGCGCTCAGCTATTTTGGCCATAGTGGTTGTTTTCCCTACTCCATTTACACCAACCATGATGATAATATTTAAATCAGCCGAAAGCTCCAGGGGCTCAAAATCCGATTTTAATATCTGAACCAGTTTTTCCTGAAATTCGGTAAACAGCTCCTCCGGATCCTCAATCTCTTCTTCTCGAGCCCGGGTACGAAGTTCTTCCACCATATCCATGGTAGTTTTAATCCCGACATCAGCCTGAACCATAAGCTCTTCCAGTTCGGTAAATAGTTCATCATCAATTTTACTGTAACCCCGAAAAAGGCTGCCCAGTTTATCCACAAAACCTTCTCTGGTTTTGGCAAGACCATCCTTGAGTCTGGTAAAAAAACCTTTATCTGCAGCAGATTCCTGTTCTGCAGTTTCTTCCTGTTTATTATTTCCAAAAAAGTTCATCACAGCACCTCCTATTACCTGTCTGTCAAATTAGTTTATGATATTTTATTCTGAGATTCAATAAAAATTTTTAAAAAATCACAACATCATCATTAAATTCTATAATATATCAATAAAATTGCACCTTCCGGTTAAAAAAATTCCCGCTTTTTATATCAACTCTATCTCCTGACAGAGAGCCGTAAACTTTTGAGCTATCTCCAGTCTTTTCTGGCGAAGTTTAACCTCCTCTTGAGAGGTATTAACCTCAAACAATTTCTGTTCCAGCTGCTCTTTCTGATCAGCCAGATCGAAAAGTTCAGCAGAAGGTTTAATCACATTTACCCCCTTGATTTCGGCTTTTTCAGAATGCCCAATAGCTGCTATCGGCCGCCCCCAGGTTCCCGGTCCGGCCATGGCATCACTGATATGCATAACACCCGTACCCCCGGGGTGGGTGTGCACCACCATACAGTTGGGAGGGATCACCTCTGTATAAGCCCGGCGGAGTGATATATCACTTATATCCTGATAGCTGGAGGCCAGAAGACGGGAGGGAACATAACCCATACCCCCGACCACAATATCACCGGCCTGCTGAATTGTACCGGACTCCGAAATACTTCCCACAGCAGCAACCTCCCGGCCCTGCTCAATGGAAATCGATTTTTCTACCAGACTCCGGGCAAATGAACTATCAATAGAAGTAATTTCGGGAATTTTGGGCAGCCTCCAGTCGGGACCTGACTTTTCTTTTAGAGAGAACACCTGCTGTTTCTTTGCGGCAGCAGGCAGTTCTTCTGAAATATCAAGATATTCCAGATGCAGCTTACTGGAAGCTCTGAGAGCCTCCCGTTCTTCATCCATATTCAGAGCGGCCAGTGATTTTAGCTGTATTTTTTCCGACCTGCTGGCCAGACGGAAATATTCCCGGTGGGGATAAAGGATACCCACTCCCGCTTCCCGGCCGCTTTTAACTCCCACCTTTACTACCGGAATATCCAGAATATTTATTCCGGCTGTACTGACAATAATACCTGTTTTGCCCGGTTTTAAAGAAATCATAACCGCATTTTCCGGAAGCTGATTAATCATTTCCAGAAAAGAGAGGTGGCTGATATCCGTAAGACCGGATAGCAGTTTTCGATAGGGCAGTCCTGAAGAACCTCCATTGATTATTTCAGATCTGCCCGTGATGATCCCTTCCTGATTGGTAAATCCGATCACTCCTGCCGAACGGCCCTGACCCAGCCTGCGGGCCCGTTCAACCAGATCATCAATTATTTCCTGTGAGATAGCTTTAATTTTGTGCAAATTCAACACCTTCTTCATCAAATTTAAGTGAAATCAGCCGGGAGATCCCGGACTCCTCCATGGTCACTCCATACAGGGTCTCCACCCGGCTCATCATATGTTTGCGGTGGGTAATAATTATAAATTGAGCTATTTTAGAATACTGTTCAATAAAATCAGTAAACTTAGCCAGATTAACATCATCCAGGGGGGCATCAATCTCATCCAGTATGTAGAGAGGACTGGGATTTACATTCAGAAAAGCAAAAACCAGGGCAATCGCCGTCAGTGCCCTCTCCCCACCGGATAAAAGAGAAAGCCTTTTCAGGTCTTTTCCGGGGGGACGGGCCGAAATCTCTACTCCGGTATTCAGATAATCCTGTTCATCTGTCAGCTTCAGCTCAGCCTTACCCCCATTAAACAGCCTGGTGAATATCTCCTCAAATTCCTCTTTGATCTCCAGAAATGTTTCATAAAACAGCTGGCCCATGGTGCTTTCTATTTCAGATATTATTTTTTCCAGACTCTCCCGGGCACCAAGCAGGTCTTCTTTTTGTTCAATTAGATAATCCACCCGTTCCTTCAGTTCTTCATACTCTTTAACCGCACTTTCATTTACAGGCTGTAATTTTTTAATTTTACTTCTTAATTCATTTATTTTTTGTTCGGCCTTTTTTTCATTTTCAAGCTCCACTCTTTCCGGAGGTGAATCAGTTTCAGGATCATAATCATATTCTGCAGCCAGTTTTTCATTAATTCTCTTTTGATCATTCTGCAGCTGATTTATCTTTAGATCAAGTTCATGAATCTGCTCCCGGCATTCTTCCAGACGGCTGTAGGCGGGTTTTACTTTTTTTTCCAGGCTTTCAACCTGTTCTTTCCTGTGGGCAACCTCATCTTCTGATTTTTCAATCTCCCCGGCCAGCTCCTCCACCCGACCGGAAAATTCATCAATCTGCTGCTGTAATTTCTGTTTTTCCTGTTTTAGTTCATGCCTCTGGTTTTTTATCCTGGAAAATCTTTCACAAATAGTATTAATTCTGTCCTGGGTATTTTCGATCTCCTGTCTCATTTGCTCTATATTTTCAGAAATATCTTCAATTTTTTGTTCAATGGTAGCTTTCTGAACCCGAATACTGGCTCTCTGTTCCTGCAGCTTCTCCAGATTCTGTTCCAGTGAGCTAATTTTTTCCTTAAGCCCTTTTACAGCTTCCTTCTCCCGGGCCTGATCCTCTGCCGCTGTATCAAGTTTAACCACAATATCTTTTTTTTCCTGTCTCAGTTTCTGCATTTTTTTCAGGAGGGAATAAAAATTTTCTCTTTTCCTGGTTAAAAAGGAAGAAGACCTTTTTAGTTCCCGCAAACTGCCCTCCAGATCTTTTAGAAAGCTGTTTTTTTCAATTGATAGGTCCTGAAGCTGCTGTTCAGTTTTGTCAATTTTATTTATTAGTTCCCTCTTCATTTTTTCGGCTTTTTCAAGCCGGTCTTTAACCTCCTGACCCTCACATGCCAGCTGTTCAGTAAGATCACTTAACTTATCAATCTCCCGTTTGCGTTCCAGAAACTGCTGGTTGCGATTTTTAGAACTGCCCCCGGTCATTGCTCCTCCGGGATTTATAATCTCTCCTGCAAGAGACACTATTTTATAACGGGTATCAATTTTTTTGGCTATCCGGGAGGCAGAGGCCAGATCTCTGGCAAAAAGAACCCGCCCCAGAAGATAGTCCAGAAGCGGGGTGAACTTTTCCGGAGCAGAAACCAGCCGGGCCCCAATTCCTATAAAACCATCCTGGTTTTTAAGATTCAGCTCCCGGGGATTGATCCTCTGACCATTTATCATATTCAGAGGTAAAAAAGTGGCCTGCCCGGAATCAGTCTCTTTTAGATAATTTATCGCCTTCTGGGCAGTATCATCTTGCTTTACTACAATATTCTGCAGTCTGCTGCCCAGGGCTGAGGCAGCTGCATCTTCAAATTTTTTATCAACCGTTATTATATCAGCCACCGGGTCAATCAGACCCGGAAATTTTTTCCTGCTGCCAAGAATTGCTTTTACTCCCTGATAATAACCCTGATAATTGTTTTCTCTTTTTTGAAGAAACTCCAGACGGGACTGACTTTCATTATACCTGCTTTTGATTTCTTCAAAGCGATCATTGATTTTTTTAACTTTTTTTTCTGTTTTTTTCAGCTGTTTTTTATTCTGCTGCTGACATTTCTTGAGCTCCTGCAGCTTACTTTCTTTTTGAACTCCGATTTCTATTAACTCCTTTTTTTGCTTCAATACTGCCCGGGCCTCTCTGAGGCTGTCTCTGCATTCCGACAAAATCTCCCGCAGACGGGATCTGACATGTTCTATATTCTCTTCAGTTCTGTCCCGTGCAGATCTCAATCTGTTTCTTTGTTCATCATTAATAAACTCACTCTGTTTTTTCTCAATCCGGGCCCGATGGTTTTCCATTTCCTCTTTTTTGCTTTCTATTTTTTTATCCAGATCATTAAGCTTTCGCAGTTTTTGATTCTTTTTTTGCTGCAGAGATTCTTTTTTCTCCTGCAGATTTTTCTTTCTCTGTTTATAATTTTGTATCTTTTGCTCTAATCTCTGCTGCAGTTTTTCCTTTTCCTTCTGCTCGCGTTCCAGGCTGTTAAGCCGCTCTCGATTTATTTCCAGTTTGTTATGAGCTTCTTCCGCTTTTGCTTTAAAACGATAATGGACCTCTTTTTTTTCATTTAACTCATTTTCTATTTCGGACAGCAGTTCTTTTTGGTTGTTTAATCTGTCATTTAGTGATGAAAATTTAGTACTGTAATCCTGACGTTTTTCAGTTAGCTTATGTTTTTTAGCCTTCTGCTCCTCGAGATTTTCTTTTATGTAATCCCATTTATTCTGTAACAAATTGATCTCTATTTTTTGCAGCCTTTCTTTTAGTCTGCGGTATTCTTTAGCTTTATTAGCCTCTTTTTTCAGGCCTGGAAGCTGATTCTGCAGTTCAGAGACAATGTCTTCAATCCTCTGCAGATCACTGCTGTTCTTCTCCAGCCTTTTTTCGGTTTCTTCTTTGCGCTCCCGGTGTCTGCTGATACCGGCACTTTCTTCAAATAACTCCCGGAGTCTTTCCGGACGGCTGTTAATTATAGAGGTTATCTGTCCCTGGCCGACAATCGAATATGACCTCTTGCCCAGTCCCGTATCCATTAGCAGCTGTTCAATATCTTTAAGGCGACAGTGGGAATCATTTAAATAATAACTGCTCTGTCCTTCAGAATTCACCTGCCGACCAATGGTCACCTTTTTGCTGTCCAGGGGGAGATTACCCTCTTCATTGTTTATATAAAGGGTAACTGAGGCCTCACTTCGGGCCCGGTGTCCATCACTCCCGGCAAAAATTACATCCGACATACGAGAACCCCTGAGTTCCCGTGCACTCTGTTCTCCCAAAACCCAGCGTACGGCATCCACAATATTGCTCTTCCCGCTGCCATTGGGGCCCACTATAGCAGTTAAGGGGGCATCAAACTCCACCTCAACACTATGGGCAAATGATTTAAAACCATCCAGCTCTATTTTTTCCAGAAACAAGTATCTCACCTCTCAGAGCCCAGCTGTTTTAATTTTTGTACTTCCCGTTCCTTTAAATGCCGAAATTCACCTTCATCCAGTTCTCCCAGCTTCAGAAAAGCAAGTCCTATTCTTTTCAGGCTGATAACATTGTGTCCTAATTGACCACACATCCGGCGTACCTGTCGATTCCGGCCTTCATGAATAGTCAACAAAAAAATTGATTTAGCATCACTTACATATATTTCTTCAAGCTCAGCCGGAGCTGTTTCTCCATCCTCAAGCTCAATACCTTCACAAAACCGATTCCGGTCCCGGGAAGTTAACTTTCCCTCAATTTCTGTCATATAGGTTTTATCAATTTCATGGGCCGGATGAGTCAACAAATTGGTTAACTGGCCATCATTGGTTATCAAAAGCAGACCGGAAGTATCATAATCCAGGCGGCCCACGGGATAAACTCTTGGGGACGATTCCGGAATATAATCCAGAACTGTTTTACGGCCCCGGGGATCATCCGTGGTACTAATACAGCCCACAGGTTTATGGAGTAAATAATATACCTTCTGTTCCGGAGAAATAACTTTTCCATCAACTTCAACCTTATCAGTACCGGGATCAACTTTAAAACCCATTCCTGTCACAACTTTACCATTGACCCGGACCCGGCCCTCTGCAATTATTTCTTCTGATCTGCGCCGGGAAGCCACTCCAGAATGGGCCATATACTTCTGCAGCCGTTCCATAGACCTACCTCCTGTCCAGGATATTTTATATTATTCACTGCTCGCTTCCGGCAGTTCTTCAATATCATTAAGATCAAACTGACGCAAAAATTCACCGGTGGTACCATAAAGAATAGGCCGCCCCAGCTCCTCCTTGCGGCCCACTTCTTTTATTAAATCATATTTTCTCAAAGTCCGGAGGGTCCCTTCTGCATTTACCCCTCTGATCTCTTCGATCTCCCCCCTGGTTACGGGCTGTCTGTAAGCCACAATAGCCAGTGTTTCCCGGGCCGCCTGGCTTAATGAACGGGACATCGAGGTATCATGCAGTTTTTTTATATAAGGAGCCAGATGTTCTTTGGTAACAAAAATGTAATTGCTATTATATTCTTTAAGCTGAATTCCATGAGATTTTTTTTCATTATATTCTTTTTCCAGTACAGCAACCAGCTCTTTAGCCTCCTCAATAGTAACATCCAGAGTATCAGCAAGTTCCTCCAGAGAAAGAGGTTCAGGGGCTGTAAAAAGGAGTGCTTCCACTGCAGCCAGATTATTTACATTCATGTTTTTTCACACTCCTCTACGGGAATAACTTCAATTGGGGTAAACAAATTATCCTGATAGATTTTAATTTCTTCAAGATAAACAAGTTCCAGAATGCTCAGCAGGGTAACCACCACTTCCAGAAAATCTTTTTTATTTTTTATAAAATCGCGAAAAAACCACCGCTTTTCTCCAGAGGAAGATAGTTTTTCTCGAATGTGGGAGGTCTTTTCTGCAACCCGATATTTTTCCTGATGCACAAAGTCGAGTTCGTTTTTTTGCCGATCAGATTCCTGCACCTTCCTGCTGTAGAGCAGCCGGTCATAGATGTTTTTCAGTTCTTCAGCCTCAATATTAAGCCTCAATTCATATTCATCTTCGGAGATATAGGTCATCTCTTCCGGACGAAAAAATATATTTTCAGCCTCAGCCCGGAATTCAGCAAGTTTTTTTGCTGCATTTTTAAAAAACTCATATTCCCTCAGACGGGCTACCAGATCAACTTCTTTTTCCTGTTTTTCTTCATTCTGTCTTCGGTCCGGTAATAACAGGCGGGCCTTCAGCTCTATCAATTCACCTGCTATAACCATAAATTCACTGGCCATATCCAGATCAAAAGACTGAAAGTAATCCGTATATTCCAGATACTGCTCAGTGAGGTGGGCCAGAGATATTTTATTTAATTCTATTTCATTCTCCCGGACCATCTGATAAAGCAAATCCAGAGGTCCTTCAAAACTGTCCAGCTTTACTTTATAGACCATTCAATCACCCTGCTTTAATTAATTATCCTTTTTTTGGCCGCAGTCCTCTAAACATTAAACAAAATTTCCCCAACCAGACTTTTTTTATATTTGTTTCATTTGCCAGCCGAAATCAAAATTGAAGATATGATTTTAGCACTGCTTTGTCCCTCAATTAGATACCCCTGTTCATTTTTCAACAGCTGAAGGGAAGGTGAACCAAAAATTCTAAAGTAATAAACCCATAAACAGATTTATCACAGGACGAATAATGCGGCCCAGAACACCTGTAGCCAGTAAAATAAAAATAATTATCATCCCCTGTGGCCCCTCCAGCTGATGAAAATACTGATCAAATTTACGGGGCAGCAGTCCTCTTAATATTTTGGAACCATCCAGAGGGGGAATGGGAATTAAATTAAAAACTCCCAGAGCAATATTTATCTGAATTCCCATGGATATCATCATCGCCACAATACCCATTACACTCTGCATTGAGGTAAAGGGAGAAATGAGGCCCGTCTGTATTAAAATCATCCACATCCCACTAAATAAAATGGCCATGATAAAATTGGACCCCGGACCGGCAAGCCCCACATACATCATCCCTTTTCTCGGATTTTCATAATAACTGGGATTTATGGGTACCGGTTTAGCCCAGCCAAACATCCTGGTTAATACCAGAACCAGGGTGCCTATCGGGTCCAGATGGGCCATAGGATTTAAAGTAAGCCTTCCCTCCATCTTGGCTGTGGGATCTCCCAGCAGATAGGAAACATATCCATGAGAAAACTCATGTACAGAAAGTGCAAGCAAAAAAACGGGCAAAAGAATCACAATTTGAACAAGCGTTTGTCCTATATTCACAATATATCTCTCCTTTCCCGGAACCTCAGTTTCGGGATCTTATTTTCTTAATTAACCTGTGGGCCAGCTCAATTTCCTGAGACCGGTTTTCTACCTCTCCCAGAATCCGGCTTTTCCTTATCTCCCCCAGGACTTCTTTTATCCTGGGGCCCGGTTTTAAACCAAGTTCCTGCAGCTTATTACCATCTATTTCCGGTTTTATATCTTTAACTTCCTTTAGATATTTTTCCAGCTCTAACTTCAGTTCTTCATCCTGCAGCTCATACCAGCACAGTACAACTGTATCCGGCAGCATATAATCCAGTATCTCCAGCCGATCCCAGAAAGAATCAGCCTCTTTAAGCCTGTTAATATATTCGGCTGCCGAAGAAAGTATCTGCTCAGTATTACCGGATAGATTTAGCTCCTGAAGTACATTATCGGGCAGTCCCCCGGTCAAAGCGGTCATCCGCAGGGACCACTTTTGCAGATCAATATCAGCTGAAGATAATTCAGCCATAAATTCCTCCAGTTTAATTAATTTTTCTATCCGCTGTTTATCTATTTTTATATTTATATCCAGCAGTTTAAAGACCGGATATTTTTTCAAAAATAAAAGAAACTGTTCGGTGAATTCAAACTGAAACAGAGTTTCCAGTTCCTGAAAAGTACGGGCCAGAGAAAGTCCACTAAACTCTCCGGCAGATAAAGCTTCCCGCGCCAGTTCTGAAGTCTCTTTTTCAAAAGTAAAATCCAGCTCTAAAGCCAGTCTAATCCCTCTTATAATGCGTGTGGGATCATCAAGAAAGCTGAACCTGTGGAGGATTCTCAATTTTTTTTCCTCCAGATCCCGGCAGCCGTGAAAAAAATCAATCAGCCGTCCCCAGGATTCGGGACCTATATTCAGGGCCAGGGCATTAACAGTATAATCTCTCCGAAATAGATCAACCAGAATATTAGCCTCTTCTACCTCCGGTAAAGCTCCCGGAGCAGGGTAATATTCTCTTCTGGTTGCCGCCAGATCTAAATTATAACCCTGAAGTTCAATATTGGCAGTAGAAAAATTTTCATTATAGGACCATTTAACTCCAAAATGGTTCGCGATCTCAGAAGCCAGCTGTCTTACATCACCTTCAACCACAAAATCAAGATCTCTGCTGTATCGGCCAAGAAGCAGATCTCTGATCCGGCCTCCAATCAAAAATACCCGGGCTTCATTATCCCGGCCAATCTCACCAATAATTTTCAATTTTTCTCTAATATCAGTCTTCAAATGCTGTAATTTATCCTTAATATCAATAATATGGGGTTCTATCTGAACCAGACTGCTGCCATATATATTCTGATATTTAAAAGGACTTTCGGGTTCATTGTAGTAAGATTCAATCACATCACTCCTGGTTACAATGCCCAGAAGCTTTCCCTCTTTGACCACCGGCAGACGACCAATATTGTATTTTACCAGCAGGTCACGGGCTCTAAAAACAGGGGCTGTAGGTTCTATTTTGATCACATTTTTGGACATATAACCCTTTACCGGGGCATGCATTAGATCATGCCCTCTAACCTTTTTAATATCTCTCCGGGAGAAGACTCCCTTTATTGCCCCCTGTTCACAAACCACCAGTCCATTATGTCCGTGTCTGTCCATTAACTTTTCTGCTTCGGATATTTTTGTGTCTGGACCGATGGTATGTACTTCTTCTGTCATTATATCTTTTATTTTTGTAACCGATCTAATACCTCTTTTCAGAGCAGAAATTACATTTCTTCTTGCTTCCTTTAATTCCTGTTCCAGCTGAACCGAAGCAGCACCTTTATGGCCCCCACCACCCAGATAGCGGCAGATAAGACCTGCATTTACCGCATCACTGCTGCTGCGGGCGATGACCACCGTCTCACCCTCCATTTCCACAATAATAAATAGCACTTCAATATTCAGTAAAGATTTTAACCTGGTAATAACTTTATTCAAACCGGGGACATAGGTACTGTATTTCAGAGTGAAAAGAGAGATCCTGACCCCTTCCAGCACCAGATCCTCCCGGTTATCCTGCAGCAGATTATAAACTTCCTGCTGTTCAGCATTAAGTTTTTCTTCCAAAAACTCATTTATGATTTTCATATTGGCCCCGGATTCCATCAGAAAGGCCACAGCTGACAGGTCTTCCGCAGTTGTCTCCTGGTGGGTAAAATTACCTGTATCCGCATATATTCCCAAAGCACATACCGTAGCTTCCACGGGATTTAATTGCTGGTTTTCAGCCCGAATCCGGTTAACCAGAATTGTAGTCGCTGAACCCACTTCACGGCTAAGATCCAGATCCACCCGGGGTATATCTTCCAGGGTGTGGGGATGGTGATCATACATAATAACCTCAAGATTCTTATCCGCCCAGTTAATTTTTTTCCCCAGTGGACCCAATCTATCCAGATCATAGGTATCCACAACAATAACCCGGGTTAGCTGGTCAAAAACCACATCTTCCGGATTAAGAATAGATAACTCATCTCTATACAGAGCCATAAGGTTGCTAACCTGACTGTCCAGATTACCGACAAATACCGGTTGAGCTTTATCATATAATTTACCGGCGGCAATCATGGCCGCCAGTCCATCCAGATCAGTCATATCATGGGCTACTATTATTTGCATAAAAAAACAGCCCCTTTATACCAGCTGTATAAAATATATATTAATTCCTTAAGATATTATCATTAGTCCATTCAGGTCCTTTTGATTGACTTTACTGTTATTTAATAAAATTTGTCATTAAATAATTACACTGCAATAGGTCTTTTTTATTATATATTATAAATAAGATTACTGTTATGAAAACAATCCTGAGTTAAAAAATCTTAAAATAACACTTTTAGCATTATAACCATACCATTAAATAAAATACAAATCATTCATCCGGTCAGGTCATTCTATAATTTTAAATCATATACACCATAAATGCAAATTCTCAGTGGTTATACTGGCTCAATGCAGCTGACAGGTCCTGGGGAGTGGCAGGAACAGGTGAGTTAAATTTTGTTTCTTCCTGTATTACCATATTTTACTGCTGGTCCCCCTTACCATAGATCCCAGCCAGCGAAATAATCTGTGAACCACTGAAACTTTTTCGACTTCCTTTGAAGTTACAATTTCTGCTTCTTTAACCAGTTGTTGGCCCACATATATTTCCAGAACTCCTACCGAAAAGCCTTTTTTGACCGGAGCGGTGAGTTCTTCAGTGATATTAACAGCAGTGGATACTGTCTGCAGGTCTTTTTTGTGGAGTGGAATTTTTATACCTTCCGGACATGCCAGACTTATGCTGTCCGGTCTACCATAGGGAAAATTTATGTTTTTGATTGCTGCTCCTGCTTCAGCAGCAGTAAACATCACATAATTATTAAACCCAAAATTCAAAAGGTCAGCTGCCTCTTCAAATCTCTGTTCTGATTGATCGACCCCCATTACCACCGAAATCAACCTCATATCTCCTTTCCGGGCTGTGGCTGTAACTCCATATTTGGCCTCCCTGGTATATCCGGTTTTTAAACCATCAACCCCGGGATTATGGCGCACCATCCGGTTTGTATTATTTAAAAATGATTCTCCATCTCGAATATAATCAATCCAGGTAGACGTCCAGTTAAGAATTTCGGGATATTTTAGAAGTTCACGGGCTAACACTCCCAGATCATAGGCTGTAGTATAATTGCCCTGTATTTCTGCAGAACCTGAAGGAAGTCCATGAACATTATAAAAATAGGTATTTTCCATACCCAGTTTCTCAGCTTTCCGGTTCATCTCGGCTACAAAATTTTCATTACTGCCACTGATGTGCTCGGCCAGAGCCACACTGGCATCATTGGCTGAAGTTATGGCCACTGCTTTTATTAAATCTTCTACTGACATTACCTCTCCCGGTTCCAGCCATATTTGAGAACCACCCATGCTGGCCGCATAACTGCTGGCTGTTACCTGGTCGTTTAAAGAAATATGCCCTTCCTCTAGAGCTTCCATCACCAGCAGTAAAGTCATTATTTTGGTCATACTTGCCGGGGGGAAACTTCTATGTTCATTCTCCGCATAAAGAATTTCTCCGGTTTCCTGCTCCATAAGCAGCACAGAACGGGCACTAAAATTTAAATCTGATTTTTGACGCAGCCCGGCAGAAAAAATAGGTGTTTTTAAAAATAAAGAAAATAGGATTATTAAAATAATGGTATAAAGGGCAGAACTCATGATAGTTTTATTCTTACTGAACTTTTCCTTAATCAAACACATTGATAGTTCACCTCGATCATCTCCTGTTCTATTCACTTTTGATAGTTCAACTTGATCATCACCTGTTCTATTCACTTTTGATAGTTCACCTTGATCATCACCTGTTCTATTCACTGCTGTTAATCATTTTATAAACAAGTTTTTCTGCCTGGGGCTTTTCTTTTTTTATCCTGAAAGCCTCCCGACAAAAATCAGCACTCTCCTCAAGAAGTTCAGGATCACTGGTATAAAGCCGGGCCAATAATTCACCTTTCTGCAGCCGGTCTCCCCGCTTTCTCTGCAGAACAATACCTGCTGCCGGATCAATCTGTTCACCCTTTTCACTGCGTCCAGCACCCAGTTTCCGGGCCAGATTGCCTATCTTTAGTGCATCAAGATCAGCAGCATATCCGCAGTGTCTGCTCTTTACTTCACGGCTGTATCTGGCCTCAGGAAACATATTATAATTATCGATTACCCGGGGATCTCCTTTTTGTTCTTCAATAAGCTGTCTCATTTTTTCTAAGGCCTGGCCGGAATGAAGAACATCCTGCAAATGGCTGTAATGCTGTTTATATGTCCCTTCCTTTCCCGCCAGCTGAAGCATACAGCTGCCCAGAGTAAGACATAATTTTTCCAGATCAGCAGGACCCTGTCCTTTCAAAGTCTGAAAAGCTTCAATTACTTCCAGAGAGTTTCCAACCGCAAAACCCAGAGGCTGGTTCATAGCTGACAGAACAGCTCTGGTTTTCAAACCTGACTCTTCTCCAATTTTAACCATCAGCCGGGCCAGCTTTTCAGCCTGTTTTTTGTCTTTCATAAATGCACCCCGACCCACTTTAACATCCAGAACCAGACCTGACGCTCCACCGGCAATTTTTTTGCTCATAATACTGCTCGCAATCAACGGCAGAGACTCCACTGTAGCTGTAACATCGCGCAGAGCATATAATTTTTTATCCACTGGAGCCAGCTCTGGAGTCTGGGCCACAACCGCCACTCCTATTTTTTTTACCTGGGTCAAAAAGTCACTTCGGCTCATCTCCACCTTAAAACCTGGTATTGCTTCCAGTTTATCAACCGTACCTCCAGTATGACCCAGACCCCGACCCGACATTTTGGCAGCTGGTATTCCCGCTGCCGCAACCAGGGGCAGCAGTACGAGAGTGGTTGTATCTCCTACACCTCCGGTAGAATGTTTGTCGACCACTATTCCGGGCAGTGAACTAAGATCCATTCTTTGTCCCGAATCAGCCATAGCTCCGGTTAACCAGACAGTTTCTTTCTCATTCAAACCCCGGAAATATACTGCCATAGCCCAGGCTGCCATCTGGTAATCCGGAAGGTCACCCGTGCTGTATCTCTGAATAAGATAATTTATCTCCCGACGGGATAAGGTTTCTCCCTCCCGTTTTTTCTTTATTATATCATATACCTGCAGCGGCATTTTTTTCGCCTCCTGAGCTGAGTTTATTCCAAAATAAAAGCTACATCTTCTCTATAATACTCTTTATCAGAGAAATAAAATCCGGTTTGACATTTTCGGCAATTTTCATAACTTCCCGGTGATCCAGGGGGCTGGGCAGTACTCCGGCTGCCATATTGGTAATACAGGATATGCCCAGGACCTCAATACCGGCATGGTTGGCTGTAATAACTTCCGGGACTGTAGACATACCCACGGCATCAGCTCCAATATTTCTTAAATATCTTATTTCAGCGGGAGTTTCATAACTGGGGCCCATAACAGCAGCATAAATTCCTTTATTTAACATAAGCTCCTGGTCCATAGCAGCTTTCTCAGCCAGATCAATCAGCTGTGTACTATATGCTTCACTCATATCGGGGAAGCGGGTTCCCAGAGACTTTATATTTTCTCCCCGGAGGGGATTATCCCCCATCAGATTAATATGATCGGTAATTATCATAAAATCTCCAGCCTCAAAATTTAAATTGATACCTCCGGCGGCATTGGTAACTATCATTCTCTGAACCCCCATTTTTTGAAACATCCGGACCGGCAGTACAATTTCTTTCATGGTATATCCTTCATAATAATGAAACCGGCCCTGCATAGCTATAACTTTTTTATCCGCCAGCTCTCCTAAAACAAACCTTCCCGCATGTCCTTCCACAGTTGAAACCGGAAAATCCGGAATAGCTTCATAATCCACAATTTCTTTGTTATGAATTTCTTCCGCCATCACTCCCAGTCCTGAACCAAGTATAAGGCCGATATCGGGCTCAATATTAATTCTGTCTTTCAAATAATCAATAATATTATTTAGTTCATCTACCATTTACAGCACCCCCCATTATTTTTTTGAAAAAACTGGTACCCCAGTTTGTTCCTTCAGTACCCAGCAGATCACATATAGAAGCTGCCAGATCGGCAAATGAATTTCTGACGCCCAGATTAAAATCTTTTTTCAAACTTGAACCTGTCATTAACAGAGGTACAAACTCACGCGTGTGGTCGGTACCCTGAAAAGTTGGATCACAGCCATGATCGGCAGTAATTACCAGGATGTCCTTTTCCTTAAGCCGCTGTAAAATGTCGGGGAGCTGCCGATCAAATCTTTCCAGGGCCCGGGCATAACCTTCAACATCTCGACGATGACCATAAAGCATATCAAATTCAATCAGATTGGCAAATATAAGACCCTGCTGCACAGTTTTCATGTAATCAATAATGTTCTTCACCACTTCCGGATGACTTTTAGCCGGAGAACTGGTGGTCAAACCCTGACCGGCAAAAATATCATCAATCTTCCCTGCTCCGGCCACCGTCTGACCTTCTTTTTTGATTTTATCCAGCATAGTTTCTTCGGGAGGAGCTAATGAAAAATCTTTTCTTTTTTCCGTTCTCTCAAAAGAACCGGGCTGACCAACAAAAGGGCGGGCAATAACCCGGGCCACAGCGTGCTGACCGGTCAGAAGACTGCGGGCTGTTCGACAAAGTTTATACAGCTCAGAAACAGAAATAACCTCTTCATGGGCTGCTATTTGAAAAACACTGTCCGCAGAGGTATAAACTATAGGATATCCTGTGGACAGGTGTTCAGTTCCCAGTTCTTCAATAATTACTGTTCCTGAAGCCGCCTTATTGCCCAGGATCTGCTTGCCTGTTTTATCTGTAAATTCCTCGATGACTTCCCGGGGAAAGCCTGAAGGATACACGGGAAAAGGTTCTTTTTTAATAATTCCAGCCAGTTCCCAGTGGCCGGTTGTTGTATCTTTTCCAGCCGAAGCTTCGGCCATTTTTCCATATATACCACGGGCCTGTAGATCAGAATCCAGACCGGGAAGAGCCTTTATTTTACCGAGACCCATAGATTCCAGATGCGGTATCTTTATTCGGTCAACGGTGTGGAGAATATTACCCAGAGTATCTGCTCCTTCATCACCATATTCATCGGCATCAGGCAGAGCTCCTATTCCGACACTGTCCAGAACAATTAAAATAATCCGATCGGCCGGACTGTTTATAGCCACGATAACCCCCTTCTGGTCTTAAAATAGGCCTGTACTGCACTTACCCTTCAGCACTAAAAGCAAATTCAGTAACAGAATTAAATACTTCTCCCGGCTGTAAAATAACCGAAGGAAAATTTTCATGATTAACTGAGTCGGGATAGTGCTGTGTTTCCAGACAAAAACCACTATGCCGGTAATATTTTCGCCCACTTTTACCGGGTTGTTCACTCAGCGAATTACCGGTATAAAACTGAACTCCGGGTTCGGTAGTATGAACGGTCATTTTTCTCCCACTCCAGGGCTCATATACTTCAGCGGCCCGGGTAAGCTCACCCTGGGCTCCGGAAAGCACATAATTATGATCATAACCCCCTCCAATTTTTAGCTGAGGATGATCCTGTTTAATTCGGCTCCCGATCTCCTGCGGGCTTCGAAAATCAAAAGGAGTGTCTGCTACCGACATAAATTCACCGGTAGGGATCAGAGCTTCATTTACGGGAGTAATTTCTTCAGAATTCAGAGATACTACATGGGTTAATATATCCCCCCTGCCTTCACCCCGGAGATTAAAATAACTGTGGTTGGTTAGATTAAGAGGGGTTGGCTTATCTGTTTCTACCCGATATTCCAGGCGCAGCACATTATCAGCCGTCAAAATATAATCCACCTCTACTTCCAGGTTTCCGGGATATCCTCCTTCTCCATCAGCACTGCTGTAATTAAGTCTGAGGCCTGTCTGAACTCCCATTAAAGGCCGGGCTTCCCAGACCACACTGTGAAAACCTCTGCTGCCTCCGTGCAGATGGTTGGCAAAATTCTCTTCTTTCTCGTTCTGTTCCAGACTGTATTTTTTACCCCCCAGAGAAAATTCTCCTCCGGAGATTCTGTTGGCAAAACGGCCAATTAGAGCACCAAAATAAGCTGGATTATCCATATAACTCTCCAGATCATTGTAGCCCAGAACAATATCCTGCATTCTCCCACTGCGGTCCGGTGCAAACAGGCGAACTATAATTCCTCCGTAATTTGTTATATCAACCTTCATACCCTGTTCATTGACCAAAGAATAAAGAAAAACATCTTCACCTGTCTCAGCCTCTCCCATTGGTTTGATGTTAATCCGGGGAAAACTATCCTGATTGTTATTTTGCATTTTTTACCCCTCCTGAAAAATACCATTCTTCTTTGCTGCCCTCTTTTGTTGAGGAAAAAATATCACTTTAAATATACTTTTAAAATTATTTATCAACATATTACCAGGATCTTATCTTAAAATTTATCTTCAATATTTTACACATAATCAAGCACATATATTTTTCGGGCTGACGGCAGTTCACTTATTGACAGCTCACTATCACCCACTTTTACTATACTATCCCCGGGGAATTTTTCCAAAAAAGGATTTACTCCCTCTATTGGTAAATCAATCAATTCTGTTTTATAATGCATCGGAAAAACCACGGACGGTTTTAGAAAATTTACTATTTTTTCGGCCTGGTGGGCATCAATGGTAAAGTGCCCTCCCACCGGTATAAGCAGTACATCTGTACCGGAAAGTTTCTTTTGCTGTTCAGAATTCAAAGTATGGCCCAGATCACCCAGATGGGCAATCTTCCAGCCTTCCAGTTCAAAAGTATATATTATGTTTGACCCCCGCTCTGTGCCCTGACTTTGGTCATGATGGCTCTCCAGTCCGGTAATTTTAATACCGGATATCCTGTGGTCACCGGGTGTTGTTATTACTTCCGGACTGCCGGACACATTACTGCTGTCATTATGGTCAAAATGATCATGGCTGATAGTAACTATATCTGCCCGGTCTGTAACCTTCTTATAGGGGAAATCCTCTCCATAGGGGTCGGTCACAAACACTTTTCCCGCAGAACCAGTAATTGCAAAACAGGCATGTCCCCACCATTTGAACTTCATCATCAGCCCTCCTTTTTTATGAAATTTTTATGAAATTAATGTCTTTTCACTTTAATTATACTATTTTTGGGACTTAAAAATCAATCTTTATTTATCCCTACCTGCTTATATTCACTGCTTATACTTTGCTTTATGTCTTCTATTTAATCACTGCCCTACACCAGCTTAACCGCATTTTCTTCGGCCGGGATACCGTTTTTTGTTACTGAATTCTTTTTTTGATCGGTTTACCATATCTCTTTATCAAAATCAGCTGCACCGGGAGCGGGAAAACTTACATAAATATCAGGCTCTATCCCGGTTTCCTTTTTATAACCCCGGTGTAGAGCCTCGGTGAATTCAGAAGTTGACTTTTCATACACCAGATTTACCGTACAACCTCCAAAACCGGCTCCGGTCATACGAGCCCCTAAAGCTTCATTCTGTTTTTGAGCCAGCTCAACCAGAATATCCAGCTCCTCACAGCTTACTTCATAATCATCCCTGAGGCTCTCATGTGAATCATACATCAGCTGACCAAAACGGACAAAGTCACCTTCGTTTAGAGCCTCAACACTCTCCTTAACTCTTCTGTTTTCGGTCACCACATGCCGGGCCCGGGCAGCGGTAATCTCGGGCAGTTTTGACTCATATTGTTCCAGCTCTTTAACCGTTACATCCCTCAGAGCAGTAACCTTTTTGTCCAGTTTACTGTCAAAAAAATCAACAGCTTTACTGCACTCTTCCCGGCGGCGATTATATTCTGAATCAACCAGTGAACGCTGAACATTGGTATTACAGATTACAATCCGATAATTTTCATTCTGGAAAGGCACCAGCTCATATTCATTACTGCGGCAGTCTATCATCAGGGCATGTCCTTCCCGGCCCAGCCGGGATATATACTGATCCATTATTCCCCAGTTTACACCCACAAAATTATTTTCCGCAGCCTGACAGAGCAGGGCCATTTCCACCGGATCTACCTCAAGCCCCAAAAGTCGGTCAAAGGCCATAGCAGTTACAACTTCCAGTGCCGCCGAAGAACTGAGCCCCGCCGCTGAAGGAACATCCCCTTCCAGAACAATGTTTAAGCCCTGTAATTGATAATCCCTTTTCTGCAGCTCATCGGCCACTCCCATCAGATAATTAGCCCAGTTATTTTCTTTATTTTTAACAAGATTGTCCAGATCAAAACTGATTTCCGGCTCATAATTCATATCATAGGCCACAACTTTGCGGTCCTCTCGCAGCTGAGCAGCAGCCATTATTTTTTTTTCCAGAGCCATGGGCAGCACAAAACCATCATTATAATCAGTATGTTCTCCAATCAAATTTACCCGCCCCGGAGCGGCAAAAACTCCGCTTTTTAAGCCTGTATCTTCATATCTTTTTCGGAATGTCTCCTGCAGTCTTTTTATTCGTTGTTTATTCTCCATGTGAAATCCCTCCCGGTTCACTCTGTCTAAGCTCTTCTGCTTTATCTTCCGGCATAGTCCCATTGATGAATGTTCCGGCCCCGGACTCACTTCCAGCCCGGTATTTCAGCTTATCTTTTGATCTATAGGGGGGATAAAATTCAATGTGGAAATGGGAATAATCCTGACCCCGGCCATCGCTGGGCTGCTGATGGATAGACATAATATAGGGAAACTCAAACCCAAATAAGTTATCATATTTCTGAAGTACCACCTTTAATAAACGGGCCAGATCAAGTTCTTTTTGAGCATCAAAATCATTAAAAGAAGGGATATGATTCTTGGCATAAAGGTGAACTTCATAAGTGAAACGTGCGGTAAAGGGCACAAAAGCAGTAAAAGAATCATTTTCAGCAATAATTCTGCTCCCTTCAGCTCGTTCCTCGGCCAGGACATCACAAAAAAGACAGCTGCCTTCATGATTTAGGTGCTGCTGACTGGAATTAAGCTCATTTTCAATGACCGGTGGTATAAAGGGATAGGCATATATCTGGCCGTGAGGATGATTTAAAGTCACACCTACTTCTTCACCTTTGTTTTCAAAAATAAAAACATATTCAATAAAATCTTTTTCCCCCAGCTGACGGTAACGATCCCGCCAGACCTTAACCAGCTTATGAAAACGACTTAAAGGTTTACGGGACATAACCCCATCATGGTCAGCGGTAAACAGAACAACTTCACATATACCTTCCGGCTCTTTTACCGGCATCAGGGCTGTACCCTCTACAGCAGGCTCCGGAGGTGGAAACTGCAGGGAAGGAAACTTGTTTTCAAAAACCACCAGATCATAATCCTCGGCCGGTACCTCGGTGGGATATCCCCCTTCTTTGGTCGGACATAAAGGGCAGTAATCTTCAGGGGGTTTAAAAGTTCTATTCTGACGGTGTGTGGCTGTAATCATCCATTCTCTGCGAATAGGATCCCATCTCAATTCGGACATATTAGGCTTCCCCCTTTTTTGATTGTTTGGATATACTGGCCCGGTCCCGCTCCTCAGGGTTATCCTGTTCTGGCCCATAATCATCAAAAGTATAAAAAATTAAATTGCGACCATCATCTTTTTCGATCTTTTTTTTATGCATCTTCATCAAAATCACTCCTCTATATATTTTTTTCCCAGCTGCTGGAGGCAGCAGAGGTAAGATCATTGTTCTCAGGAAAAACCTCCTGAAGAATGCCAGTTCCAGGCACTTTCAATAATTGATTCAAGATCTGGATATTCAGGTTTCCAGTCCAGTTCTTCTTTCGCCTTCTCTGCACTGGCGACCAGTGCTGCCGGGTCTCCCGGTCTTCGTTTTCCAATTTTTGCATCTATTTTTTGACCGGTGACCTTTTCAGCAGTTTTTATTACCTCCCGGACAGAATAACCTTCTCCATTCCCCAGATTATAAATTCTGCTGGGCATACCTTCTATCAGAGCCTCCAGGGCCAGTATATGACACCGGGCCAGATCATTGACATGAATATAATCCCGGATACAGGTCCCATCTCTGGTGGGATAATCATCTCCAAATATATACAGTTCATCTCTCTTTCCCAGCACAGTTTGAAGAACAATGGGTATTAGATGAGTCTCCGGTTCATGAGCTTCTCCTATTTCTCCCCGGGGATCTGCCCCCGCTGCATTAAAATAACGGAGTGAAGTATACTGCAGACCATGAATTTGATCATATCTTTTTAATATTTTTTCATAAAATAGCTTACTTTCACCATACACACTGGTGGGCTGCAGAGGATGTTCTTCGGTAATTGGAATTTCTTCGGGCTCCCCATATACAGCAGCTGTTGAAGAAAAAACCATATATTCAACCTCATTATTTATCATAGCCTCCAGCAGATTAAGGCCCCGGGACACATTATTGTCATAGTACTTACCGGGATCCTCCATAGATTCACCCACCAGACTGTGGGCTGCCAGATGAATTACCCCCTCAATATCATGTCCGGAAAAAATATCATCAAGCAGCTCTTTATCGGCCAGATCACCTTCAATAAAGTCACCACCCACAACTGCTTCCCGATGTCCTTTATCCAAATTGTCCAGAACCAGTACTTCATATCCGGAACCTAAAAGAGCCTTAACCACATGACTCCCTATATAACCAGCACCTCCGGTTACCATAACCTTCATCCTATTTTCCCCCTTCCAGATTAAATAATTCTTCCAGTACAGCAGTGCCCGCTCCCCGGGCTCCGGCTTCCAGGCCCTGTTTGTCAGATAATATTTTCACACTGTTTCTCGAAACCGGTAGAGCTCTTTTTTGCACCTGTTTTTTAATTTCGGGCAGAATAATATCCTGAGCGGCCATTAAAGAACCGCCTACAATAACGGCTCCGGGATTTAACAAATTTATCATGGACGCAATACCGGTCCCCAGATAATAGCCGGCCTCTTTTAAAATTTCGACAGCTTGTTCACCACCCCGTTCAGCCCTGCTGACGATATTCTCCCATTTTTCCTCCAGTACCAAAAATGATTCAGCATCATAATCAGGATAAAAATTTCGTACAATTTTTTCCAGGGACACCAGAGCCTCCAGACAGCCCCGATTGCCGCAGCTGCAGGGTGGACCCTCAACATCAATGGTCATATGTCCCAGTTCTCCGGCACTAAAATCATGTCCATAATGAAGTGTTCCCTCAAAAACTACCGCCGCACCTATTCCCGGACCGGTATTGATGTAGACAAAATCCTCCCGGCCCTGCCAGATCTCAGTTCTGGCCCGCATACGAACATCATTATCAATTTTTATTGGATAATCAATCCTCTCCTCCAGCAGATCCTGCAGGGGTTCATTGGTCCATTGAAAATGAGGTGCATAACGGGAGTAGCCTTTTTGGGGATCCACCAGACCATGGACTCCCAGCCCAATACCAAATATTTTATCCGGCCGAAAGACCCTGTTTTTAAAATCAGCCACCAGGTTATGGGTGATTTCAAGAAAACGATCCACACAGTTAGATTCTACAATTTCCCGGGCAAAAGTAATTTTGTCTCCTTCCAGATTAATTAACATACCACTGATATCCGAAATTCCCCACTCAATACCAATCACATAAGCACCATCATCCTTAATTTCCAGCAAAATGGGCCGGCGACCCCCACTGGACTGACCCTCTCTGGTTTCCCTAACCAGGCCTCGCTGCAGAAGGTCCCGTACCACATTGGTCACTGTGGCCGGAGAAAGAGCTGTTATCTCAGCCAGCTCAGAACGAGATATCCCTTCATGATCCAATATAAGACGCAGAACCATCCTGCGGTTCATTTTTTTTATCAACTGAAAACTGCCGGTCTGCTGCATAAAAATATACCACCTCATCATCAGCTTATCCATACCACTTCCAAGCCTCAGCTCAGCTTATACTGACTGCTAACCTTAACACCAGATTGCCCCTGCTTCTCTCCACCTGTCCTGATCTTATGCTGAAGAGGAAAATCTAATTTTACTTTATTTAATAAATAAATTAAGTTTACAGATTCAGTATATCATTATTTTTTTCTTCTGTAAAGTTGTTTACACAATTAACCTAGAGCTTCACTTTTCCGTAATTTCCCCCACCACCCTGTTTTATTTCAGCCCGGCCGTTCCGGGCCAGCTCAATTTTTTCAGCCAATTTAGGGGACACTGCTTTTTTAAGTTCATTAAGTTCAGTATTGTGCAGAATCTCCATTTCTGTATTAAACTCACCCAAAAGCCGCTTAAGTGTCTGTTCTCCTATCCCGGGAATATCCAGCAGAGGTACCTGATAGATGTATGGTGGATAGTCACCATTTCCGGACTCCGGTTTTTGGCCAATATTCAAAACCCGGTCTTTAACTCCCTTTATTAGACTCTTCTGGCCGCATTTCGGACATACCAGAACCGGCTCCTTTGAGCTAAAACTTTTTTCACAGTCGGGACAGAATGAACGGTGATATTTACCCAGTCTCGGGTCCAGTCCATAATTGCCGGTAACCTTTCTTCCGTCTTCTGCAAAAAGAACTTTTTTAAATTCGGAAAAATTGAGTTCGGCCATTCTGATTTTGTTGTATTCCCGGGCAATTTTGGGCAGAGAGTGAGCATCAGAATTGCTCAAAAAAACCTTATCCGAGACCTCTTCAAGGTGGGCGGCCAGATTAGAATCAGCACTTAAACCCAGCTCCAGGGCCGGAATCTGTTCCCACTGATGGGGAGTGAATATATCGGTAAAAGTTTTTACACAGCTGCCGTAAAAACTTTTGTGGGGGGTAAAAGCATGAGCCGGTATGAGGACACCCCCTGTACTGTTAACTATCTGAAAGATTTCCCGGCCTTCCAGACCGGTTGATTGAGAACTAAGATTAATATTGGTAATATACTGCTCCATAATCTGACTGAATTCAGACAAATTGTCCAGATAGGGAAAATAGGCCAGATAGTGAGCCTGACCTCCCCCCTTTTCTCTGCTTTCAACTTCAGCTCCGAGAATAATCACCAGTTCCTCTCTGTATCTAAGTCCACCTTCCGGCAGCTCTTCCATCTCCCCCCGGGACAATAGATCTTTAATATCTCTAATAACCGGTGGAGAAGCACAGTCAATAATCCCCACCATATCCAGGCCTTTCCTGACCACCGATTCCCGGGCAATCCCGGCAAAATCAAGCTGGGGTGAGGCAGTGATTTTTACCGCTTCTCCCCCACTGGCCCGACCTATATGAATATGAAAATCTCCATAATAGTCCTCCATTATCCTTCCGCCCCCCGGAGCACATACATCAGACCGGCAATAGTTTTGGCATCCCTTATCCGGCCGGAAAATATCAGATCCATAATTTCACTTTTATTAATAACCTGAATTTCCACAAATTCTCCATCATCAAGATCCTGGCCCTTAAAATCAAGTTCACGGGCCAAAAACATATGCAGCAGTTCACTGCTGTATGCGGGAGTAGTGTAAAAAGAAAAAAGTTTTTTAATCTCGGCTGCAGTATAGCCGGTTTCCTCCCGGAGCTCCCTTTTCATGCACTGCTTTGGATTTTCTCCAGGCTCCAGCTTCCCGGCCGGTAATTCAAGCATTACCTGATCAGCAGCATGACGGTACTGGCGGACCAGAATTATTTCTTTTTCTGACAGCAGGGGGATAACCGTTACCCCTCCTGAATGTTCAACAATCTCGCGCCGGGCCTGATGTCCATTTTTTAATTTGACTTTATCCACTCTGAGATTTAGAATACTTCCTGTATATTTTTTTTTCGAACTAATCGTTTTTTCTTTGAATTCTATTGGAATCACTCCCTATGTTTTGAATTATACTTTCCAGAAAATCAACCAGCTTGAACAAATTATCTATTTTTATTTTTTCAGCAGCAGAATGAGCATTTTCAAAACCGGTTCCCAGATTGACCACCGGCAGCCCGTGTGCATTGAACACATTGGCATCACTACCCCCACCACTTACGGCAAATTCTACCGGCAGATTTAGACTTTCTGCTGTCTGAACTAAAAAATTCACAAAAGGACTGTTCCTGCTGACAGAATAACCTTTATACAGCAGCTCAATATCAAATTCCACTTCTCCTCCATATTCAGCTGTATACTTCTGAATCATTGCTTTCATATGCTCTGTCTGCTGTCTGAGTTTGCTTTTGTCATGGCTTCTTACCTCACCCTGAAGTTCAATAAAATCGGGTACAACATTCCTGGCCACTCCCCCTTTGATCACTCCTATATTAGCAGTTGTCTGCTCTCCAATACGTCCCAGCTCCATGGCGGAAATAGCCAGACTTGCTATTTTGATAGCATTAACTCCCCCGTCCGGATTAATGCCCGAATGAGCCTTCTGCCCTTTGATCCGGGCATTAAAACCAATCTTAAAAGGAGCCCTATAAACAATTTTACCTATCGCACCCTCTGAATCAACCACAATTCCATAATCACAGTTCTGCAGCAGATCAGGGTCCATGTTTTGGGCCCCCTGCAGTCCTTCTTCTTCAGCAACAGAAAAAATAAGTTTAAGCGGCCCCCGGGAAGCTTTTTTGCTCTCAATTCTTTTAAGAGCCTCCAGGATAGCAGCTACTCCGGCCAGATCATCGGCCCCTAAAATATTATCTCCAGCAGCGGTTATATAATTTTCTGAAATCTGCATTTCAGTACCGGTTCCCGACTGTACTTTATCCATATGGGCCGACAATAAAAGTACGGGAGCCGCATCATGTCTTCTGTCTGCAGCCGGTAATTCAGCAATTATGTTGCCGGTACTGCCCCCGATTTTTTCTCCCACCTGATCTTCTTTCAGGACCAAATCCAGCTGGCTTAACTCTTTTTTGATAAACTCCGCCACCGGCCTTTCCTTTCGGGAGGGACTATCCAGAGCAACCAGTTTTTCAAATGTATTTAAAATCCCCTGTTCATTATCAGATCTTTTTGCTATTTTCAAAATAAATTTAAACCTCCTCCACACAGATCATTATCTGGCATTTAATACAAATCATATCAGTGGTGTTAATTTTTGCTGCCTGTATAATATATTTAATAACTGCTTATTGTTTTTTTATTCTTTTTCTCTTTATTATAATAGCACAAATAATAACACAGTTCATATTTTTGCTCCTTGACACTTAAGCCAGGATAATATATAATAGTGCAAAATAATATAAAGCCACAGGCTAAGAACGGGAGAGTAACCGAAACTTGTTTTTTAACAGGAAGATAACCCACCGACTGCAAGGTTATCAGAAGCACCTCCGGTGAATATCACCCGGGAGCCGGTCCCCGAAATGAATATTGGTTATAAAGTAGGCGGGCCCGCCGGCAGACGTTATCTGCTTTTTGTGAGTGACAGGAGGTCCTATCCTTCTGTAATCCGGGTGGTACCGCGGCAGCAAACTTTTTCGTCCCAGAGCATATGCTCCGGGTTTTTTTATTTTATATCCCTTTATAAAACACAGGTAGAACAAGAAAAAGGAGTGAAAAAATTGACTTCATTTGAACCTCTCAAAGATGTACCGATAAGTGAAAGAGAACAGGAAATTGCAGAATTCTGGGAACAAGAAAATCTTCTGGACAAAGCTATTGAAAACAGGTCAAACAGTGAACCCTTTGTTTTTTATGAAGGTCCCCCAACTGCCAATGGCCGACCGGGTATTCATCATGTTATTGCCCGGGCTCTAAAAGATGCGGTCTGCCGCTATAAAACCATGCAGGGCTATAAAGTGCGCCGAAAAGCCGGCTGGGATACTCATGGTCTGCCTGTAGAAATTGAAGTGGAGAAAAAACTGAATTTAAACACCAAACAGGAAATAGAAGATTATGGTATTGACCGCTTTAATGAAAAATGCCGGGAATCAGTTTTTGAATATGAGGGTTTATGGCGTGAGATGACCAGCAGAATGGGATATGCTATTGATCTGGATAATCCTTATATCACACTTGATAATGACTATATCGAAACAATTTGGTGGATTATTGATCAGTTTAACCAGGAGGATTTCCTCTACCGCGGCCATAATATTCTGCCTTACTGTCCCCGCTGTGGTACAGGACTGGCCTCCCATGAAGTAGCCCAGGGTTATCAGGAAATGAAAAATTTAACCGTGACCGTAAAGTTTAAAAGAAAAGGTAAGAATGAATATTTCTTAAGCTGGACTACAACTCCCTGGACTCTGGCGGCCAATGTTGCTCTAACCGTGAATCCCAATATGACCTATCTTAAGGTTAAATCAGAAGGTGAGATCTATTATGTAGAGGAAACACTGGCCGATTCTGTTCTGAAAGAAGATTATAAAGTGCTCAAGAAAATGAAGGGCTCAGAGCTGGAAGGAATGGAATATGAACAGCTGATGCCCTTTACCAGCCCCGATAAAAAAGCTTTTTATGTAACCACCGCCGATTATGTTACCGCCGAAGAAGGAACCGGAATTGTTCATACCGCTCCCGCTTTTGGTGAGGATGACTATAAAACCGGTTCTCGATATGACCTGCCTGTCTTGCAGCCGGTGGATGAGGATGGCCGGTATACAGCCACCCCCTGGGAAGGGGAGTTTGTTATGGACTCCGAGCTGGAAGTTGAGATCATGAAGTGGCTGTATGATAAAGGTAAACTGTATGATAAAGAAAAAATGACCCACAATTATCCTCACTGCTGGCGCTGTGATACACCACTGATATATTATGCCAATCCGGGCTGGTATATTGAAATGACCAAAATTAAAGATAAATTAATAAAAAACAACAATGAAGTCGAATGGTATCCCGATTTTGTGGGTGATAAAAGATTTGGCAACTGGCTGGAAAATCTTCAGGACTGGGCTCTCTCGCGCAGCCGGTACTGGGGAACCCCCCTTAATATATGGAAATGTGACTGTGGCCAGACCAGCACCATCTCCTCTCGAAAAGAGCTGGTGGAAAGAGCTCTGGAAGATGATGTTGATGAAGACATTGAACTCCACCGCCCCTATGTTGATGAAATACATCTGGAATGTCGGGCCTGTGGGGGAGAAATGTCCCGGGTGGAAGATGTCATAGACTGCTGGTTTGACAGTGGTTCTATGCCCTTTGCCCAGTATCATTATCCTTTTGAAAATGAAGAACTTTTTGATGAACAGTTTCCCGCTGATTTTATCTGTGAGGGAATTGACCAGACCCGGGGCTGGTTTTATTCACTGCTGGCAATTTCTTCTTTTATTACCGGGGAAAGCCCCTATAAAAGAGTGCTGGTAAATGATTTGATTCTTGATGCCGAAGGTAAAAAAATGTCCAAATCCCGGGGAAATACGGTAGATCCTTTTGAACTCTTTGATGAATATGGAGCCGATGTTCTCCGCTGGTATCTGCTCCATGTGTCCCCACCCTGGACTCCAACAAAATTTGAGATAGAAGGACTCAAAGAAACCAACAGTAAATTCTATGGAACTTTTAAAAATGTCTATCATTTTTTCCAGCTGTATGCCAATGCCGATGACCTGGATCCCCGTGAATTTGACGTAAGTCCTGAAAACAGAAGCAGACTTGATAAATGGATCATTTCACGTTATAACACCCTGCTTTGTGAAGTACAGGAGGATATGGAAAACTATGATCTTACTTCAGCAGTCCGCAAAATTCAGGACTTTATTGTTGAGGATCTTTCCAACTGGTATATAAGGCGTTCTCGCCGGCGCTTCTGGGCCAGTGAACTTACCGAGGACAAAAAAGCCGTCTACAGAACAACCTATGAACTGCTGGAAGGTCTGTCCCGCCTGATCGCACCCTTTGCTCCCTATGTTTCAGAGGATGTATACCGCAGTCTAACCGGAGAGCTCTCGGTCCATCTGGCCGACTATCCGGAAGCGGATAATTCTCTGGTGAACAGTGAGCTGGAGCAAAATATGGACATAACCCGAACCCTGGTTGGCCTGGGGCGGTCCTCAAGAGAACAGGAAGAACTAAAAGTCAGACAGCCTTTAAGTAAAGTTATTGTTCCCGCCCGCTGTGAAGAGCAGGTCGTGGATTTAATTCCTTTAATAAAAGAAGAGCTTAATGTTAAAAATATCGAATTTACTTCTGAAATAGATAAATTCATGAAATATAATCTTAAGCCCAATTATCAGAAAGCGGGACCGGTGCTTAGAGACAAAGTGGAACTTTTTGCTGAAAAACTTAAAGAACAGGATGCAAGAGAAATAGTGAAAACCCTGGAAGAAAAAGACAGTATTGCTCTTATGCTGGATGGAGAAGAAATCGAAGTAACTGATGATCTTATAGAGGTAAGTATTGAAGATAGAGAAGGCTATACTGTGGCCCGCAAAAATGATCTTTTTGTGGTTCTGGACATCACCCTCTCCCGGGAGCTAAAAAATGAGGGCTATGCCCGGGAACTGGTTTCCTATGTACAGAGAATAAGAAAAGAAAAGGATCTCAATGTTACCGATAATATAAATATTTTCTATGATGGTGATGAGGAGATAAACCAGGCTGTTGAGGAATTCTCTGATTATATTAAAGAAGAAACTCTGGCTCAAAAGCTGACAGTTCAGGCTGACTCTGATATGGCAACATATAATCTCAATGGCCATGAAACTGGACTCAGAATTGAAAAAATTTAACCACTGTCTTTTATTAATTTCTAAAGGCCCGGTATCATAACCCGGGCCTTTTTTATATTTGATTTTATTGCTGATTGCTGCTGAAATCGAATTCACATTTTTTGGAATCTTATTTTTGGTTATACTGCAAAAAAAGCTGGTTAAAGTCTTTGACTGCAGGAAGCTGCTAAAAAATAATTATTACGGAAAACTGCTTGAAAAATGGATAATTAATACATGTAGTCCCAAATATCAGGGTTGATTTTTTAAAGATTGTTGATTTAACGGGAATATTGTGACCTGGTACTGCAAACTTGGGTTGCTATGCTTACAGAAATATTTTCTATAACATTTGATAAAAGCGACTTTGGCCAGAGCATAATTTGTGATTTCTCAAATATAAAGGGTCTATTTTGCTTTTTAGCTCTTTTCTAAGGATGTATAAAGACTATAACCTCGCTTTAAAGCCTCCAGATTTATATCGATTAAATTATGTTTCTCTTCAGGTAAAACAGCCGCTAGAGAGTTATTGATAGTCATCAGATCAACAATCTCCTCCCGGGCAATATAGGCACCCAGCATAACCATATTTGCAATCCGGGGATTGCCCAGTTCTTCCGCTATTTTGTTGGCCGGAACAGCAGCCACATCAATCTCCTGACCGCTTATTTCCTGCTCAATCATTGAGGAATTATAATACATACTGCCTCCCGCCCGAACCCGGGGCTGAAATTTTTCCAGGGAAGGTCTGTTCATGACCAGCAGAGTATCAGGATGTGAACAAAAAGGGGAGGCAATCCTCTCTGTTGAAATTTTTACGGTACAGTGGGCTGTTCCGCCCCGCATTTCGGGACCATAAGACGGCATCCAGGTAACTTCCAGCCCTTCTTTCATTCCAGAATGAGCCAGCATTTTACCCATAAACATGACCCCCTGTCCACCAAAACCGGCTATAATCAGTTCTTTTTTCACAGCTCATCAACTCCTTCCGGAGCACAAAAGACACGGGGCGGGAATTCCGGAATCATATTTTTTTCCAGCCATTCCATGGCCTGCCGGGGACTCAGGCCCCAGTTAGTGGGACAGGTGGAAAGAACTTCTACCAGGGCAAAACCCAGTCCCTGCTGCTGAACTTTAAAAGCTTTTTTTATAGCCTGTTTAGTTTTATTGATATTCTCAAGATCATGAGTTGACACCCGCACAATGTAGGCCGCACCATCGAGCATGCTCAACATTTCAGAAACCTTTAGCGGGTTACCGGTCTCTTCACTGCTCCGCCCCCGGGGGGTGGTTTTTGTTTTCTGCCCCAGCAGGGTGGTGGGAGCCATCTGTCCCCCGGTCATGCCATAAATTGCATTATTTACAAAAACAGTTGTGATTTTTTCACCCCGGTTGGCAGCATGAATTATCTCGGCCGTACCTATAGAAGCCAGGTCACCATCCCCCTGATAGGTAAATACCATTTTATCGGGATGGACTCTTTTAATGCCGGTAGCAACAGCCGGTGCCCGGCCGTGAGAAGCCTCCTGCATGTCAATATCAAAATAATCATAGGCCAATACAGCACAGCCCACCGGAGCTATGCCAATGGTCTCTTCTTTTATTTTCAGTTCATCAATTACCTCACCAATTAAGCGGTGAATTATTCCTTGAGTACAGCCCGGACAGTAATGCATATCCCGACCACTCATCGAATCCGGATAACCTGCTACTTCTTTTAGTTTATCCTGTTTCACTGTACTTCACCTCTAATTTTTTTAATTTCCTCCAGCAGTTCTTCCGGGGTCAGCATATTACCACCGGGGCGGCCGTGAAAAAACACCGGAGTTCTGCCTTTAACCGCCAGCCGGACATCTTCTACCATCTGACCGGTACTTAATTCCGTGGTTAAAAAAGCATCAACCTGAGCCGAAGCCCGAGCAATTACCTGTTCTGGAAAAGGAAAAAGGGTTATCGGCCTGATTAATCCAACTCGAATTCCGTCCTCCCGGGCTGCCTGTACTGCATCCAGGGCAATTCTCGCCGCTGTTCCGTATGCAATAACCGCCACCACGGCATCTTCCATATGATATTCTTCATATTTAACATCTTCTCTCTGCATCTGTTCATATTTTTCCTGCAGTTTCCAGTTTAAATTCTCCAGAACATCTGGATCCAGATACAGAGAATTAATAACATTTTTCTCCCGGCCCCGGGCTCCATCAGTGGCCCATTCTTTGGGAGGCAGCTCTGTGGGGTCTATTTTTTCTGGAAACTCTACCGGTTCCATCATCTGACCGATCATACCATCTCCCAGCAGCATAACCGGACCCCTATATTTATCGGCCAGATCAAAAGCCTGACTCATCAGATCCACTCCTTCCTGAACCGAAGAAGGGGCCATCACCAGCAGGTGAAAATTTCCATGAGCCATACCCTTGGTTGCCTGAAAATAATCAGACTGGGATGGTTCTATCCCACCCAGACCGGGTCCCCCGCGCATCATATTTACTATTACACAGGGTAATTCCGCAGCTGCTATATAGGATATCCCTTCTGCTTTAAGGCTGATTCCCGGGCTGGAAGAAGAAGTCATGACCCGGGCTCCGGCACCTGCAGCACCATAAACCATATTACTGGCGGCAACTTCGCTTTCTGCCTGGAGAAAAACACCACCTTCTTCTGGAAGTCTCCGGGACATATAGGCTGGAATTTCATTCTGTGGTGTGATTGGATAGCCAAAGAAATAGCGGCAGCCTGCTCTGATTGCCGCTTCAGCAATAGCCTCATTACCTTTCATCAACTTTTTTTCCCCCATCAGCTTTTTTTCCTCCTTACTTGAAGCTGCTATATTAAATTAAATAGAATTGAGATATTGAAAATATATCTGCTGATTTTTTACTCATTAATGTCATATACTTTTATCAAAATGTCCGGACACATAACCGCACATCGCCCACAGCTAAGGCATTTATCCTGATCATCAACTTCCGCATAATGGTAGCCAAGTTCATTTATGGCCTCCGACATACTGAGGATATTTACCGGACAGACCTCAATACAGAGTTCACAGCCCTTACATTTATCAGCCTTTATATTAACTTTCTTAATTTCAGCTTCTTCTTTATTCATGATCAGTCCTCCAGTTGTGGTAATAATAGCCAGTATTATCTTCTGATTTTTTAAAAAAGCTAAAAAGTAATAATGGTTTTTAAATCCCGGGGTCCGGGAGGTGTGGATATTATTTCGGGTACCTCTTCCAGCTGTACTTCTGTGGTAATCAGCTGCTCAAGATTCAGGTCACCACTTTCCAGCAGGTTAACAGCCTGCTCGGTAACAAAAGGATTAACATAGGAACCCTGAATTGTCAGTTCTTTTTCATATATGGCAAACGGAGAGACTTCTGTGACCGCTTTTTGGGGGCTTACTCCAAAAACAAGCACCTGACCACCATGCCGGGCGTATTTCAGAGCCTGACGAAAAGTATCCATTCTGCCCACAGCTTCAATTACTGTATCAATTTTGTTAATTCTTTCTTTATCCAAAAAATCAGACAGATGATCGGGGTGAACTACTGAGGGCAGTCCGATTTCTGTGGCTATTTTTCGGCGAACAGGTTCCGGTTCACTAACCACAACTGTACGTGCTCCCGTAATTTTTGCCAGCTGGGCTAAGATCAGACCAATAGCTCCCCCGCCCAGAATTAAAACCCGGCTCCCGGCCGCAATATCAACCAGATCCATCCCATGAAGACAGCAGGCCAGAGGTTCAACCAGAGAGGCCAGACTGAGATCGGTATCTTCTGAGAGAGTATAAATGTTCTCCCGGGGAACAGCAACATATTCTGCAAAACCACCATCCCGGGTAACCCCTACTGCCTGTAAATTCTCGCATAAATTTATCTCACCTCGATGACAGTGATAACAGTGACCACAGTTTATATTGGGATCAACTGCAACTTTTGTGCCCGGACTTAAACCACTTATGGCAGAACCGGTTTCCTGGACCCGCCCTGAGATCTCATGGCCCATGATAAGCGGTGGCTCAGCCGGGGCTTCACCCTGAAAAATATGACGATCGGTTCCACAGAGACCACAGGCTGTGGTCTCCACAAGAACCTGCCCTTTTTCTATCTGTGGTACAGGCACGTTTTCTATGGATACATCTTGCTTTTCCTTGAATACTGCAGCTTTCATATTTTCATCCCCCATTTAGACTAACATATATTTACAGCAGGACTTAATATTAAATATATATATAAATAAAAACAATATCTGTATAAAGCTTTACTTAGCTGTTTTCTCAGGACCACTTAAAGTAGCCACCATAACAGCTTTAATAGTATGCATTCGGTTTTCAGCCTGGTCAAATACCCGGGAATATTCACTTTCAAATACCTGATCGGTTACTTCCATCTCCTCGACACCGTATTCTGCTAATATCTGCTGCCCGTTTTCTGTTTTACTGTTGTGATAGGCCGGCAGGCAGTGCAGAAAAATAACTCTGTCCTGGCCTGTATTTTCAATCATCTGCATATTCACCTGATAGGGCTTAAGAAGTTCAATCCGTTCGGCAAACTGTTCTTCTTCTCCCATGGAAGCCCAGACATCAGTATAAAGGACATCTGCACCCTTAATTCCCTGCTCCCTATTGCTGGTAATCTCGATACGGCTTCTGTTCAGCCCGGCTATATTTTCGGCTTCCTTAACCATAGCTGCCTTCGGGTGCAGCTTATCCGGGGCTACTATAGTGAGCTCCAGACCCATAAGAGCCGCTCCAAACATCAGAGAATGAGCCACATTATTGCGGCCATCTCCCAGATAGGCTATTTTAATACCCTCCAGGTACTGAAAATTTTCCCTGATTGTCATCAGATCAGCCAGAATCTGGGTGGGATGATAACTGCTGGTAAGTCCATTCCAGACCGGAACTCCGGAATATTCAGCTAAAAGTTCCACGGTTTTTTGTTCTGCTCCCCGGTATTCAATTCCGTCAAACATACGCCCCAGAACCCGGGCCGTGTCAGCAACGGTTTCTTTTTTTCCCAGCTGAATATCATTTTTGCCCAGATATTCAGGATTACCACCCTCATCTTTTGCTCCTACCGCAAAGGCACAGCGGGTCCTGGTAGAAGGTTTTTCGAAAATAAGGGCAATATTTTTATTTTGCAGACTGCTGCCGGTAATACCGGACTTTTTTTTCTCTTTCAGTTTCTCGGCCAGCAGCAAAAGATAATTTATTTCTTCCCGGGAAAAATCCTGCAGAGTTAAAAAATGTCTGTTCCTAAGATTTACATTCATATAGCACCGGATTAATTTTTAGATTTCTCCGGATTCCCTCCTCTTTTTTAAGTTATATCATTATATTACTTATATTTAACATCTGATACTGCCGATGATGCTTTCGATTATGTTTCCAATAATACATCCAAAAAACTACCATTTTCTATCTCTGTTCCTTTATTTTTTAATAATTATTTTTCAATTTTATTCCATCCGCAATTCGGGCAATAAACTGAGAGTTGGTGGGCCGATCCTTCTTGTCGGAGAGGGTGGTACCAAACATATTCTCCATAGCCTGTCTGTTGCCCTTCTCCCAGGCTACTTCAATGGCATGTCTTACCGCTCTCTCCACCCGGCTGGAAGTAGTATCATATTTTTTGGCCACCTCGGGATATAGTTTTTTGGTTACCTGACTCATGTATTTTATATCTTTAATTACCAGTTTTATAGCACAGCGTAAATAATGATAACCCTTTATATGAGCCGGAATTCCCAGTTTTTGAATAGCTGCTGTAACTTTTTGATCAAGACTCTTTTTTTGATTTATATTTTCTTCATTTCGGGCGTATAAAACAGTATTTCCCTCATTTACTGTAAAAGATGAACCCATTGGCTGTTTTTCAAAGAACCCGGATTCAGAAAAAATCTGGCGAAGTCGGGCCACCAGCTGCTGCATATTTAATGGTTTCAATATATAATAGTCCACCCCCAGAGAAGAGGCATTACGGGCTATTTTTTCATCTCCAAAGGCTGTAATCATTATAATCCGCAGATTATCTAAATCCCAGGATGATATTTTTTTTAGAACCCCAATCCCGTCCATATGGGGCATCATCAAATCCAGAATCAGGGCATCAACCTCTTTTTCTTCAAGTTCATTTAAAACTTCTTTACCATTATGGCAGACCCCCACTGTCTCTATATCAGGTTCTTGATCCAGAAAATCCTTTAGAGAACTGCAAAACACCCTGTTATCATCAGCAATTAAAGTCCGTATATTAGGCATGATGTATTCCCCCCTGAAGTTATTTTTTATTTTGTTTTTAATATATATGAACCTGAATTATTCATAAACAAAGTCAAAAATCAGCTTAACAGTTGTGATAACAACATTTTAGGAGAAGGTATTTTTTCACCCACTGGGTGAAAAAAAATATTTGAACTTTTTTGCTTAAAACATAGAAAGGGAAGCCCAAATCCTTTATA
>PWDW01000232.1 GCA_003553225.1 Halanaerobiaceae bacterium | reverse complement strand
CAAAATCACGCCTACTGCCCTCCTCAACCTCATTCCAAATCGAGCGCAACAAATACTCGGAAAAGAAATTCTTCTGCTGATCATTCTCCAACTCACTAAAATCTATAATCAAATCATTTTCAAAATCCCACGAACTCCAACCGGAACTCTCAGGCAGATTCTTCATCAACAAAACCCTAACATTACTAATAATATCCTCCAACGCCCCTTCAAGAACAGGATCATCAATGCTAGCCTTACGCTCCTTCAAACACTGCAATAGATCGCCCCAAGAATCGCTCGACTCGACAGCCTCAGGCAAAATAGTCATCGCCCTCTGAGCCCGAGCCCCACTAGATTGCTCCGCAAAAGCAACCTGATAAGCCTTCGTAAAAGAATCCGGATCAGAAAAAGGACTAGGCGGATTCTCCGCAACACTAACCACATCAAAACCCGGCAACTCCAAAGTAGAATCCCACGGCTTGTAAGAAAACGCCAACCGAGCCCTATCATCAAAATAACAACCAAGTAGATAACACCCCAAAGTAGTCTTACCCGTACCGCTCACACCCGTAATCATAACATTCTCATTAGACTTACCCTCAGCCTCAACCAAACCCTCCAAAAACTCACATTTCGGAACATAAGGCCGCCCAACCTCCGTAAATCCCTCATGAGAAAGACTCACCAAATACTCCACATACAGATCCCCCTTCTTGTACTTCCAGACCCACACAGCAAGACCGAGCCACGGAACCGTAGAGAAAACCAAAAGTCCAAAAATCGGACTCAAACCAAACCCCCACTCACCCAACAACTCGACAAACAAACCTCGAAGCACGGCCATAGTCGGCCCAGGAAAGAAAACATAAGAGACAATCGTAATAGGAGCCAGAAGCGAAGTCCACCACCAACGCCTCCTCCTCAAACCAAGATAAACAAAATAGAATGAGAGAGCCAAAAGCCCAGCATAAGCCAATGCCGGGAGAACAAAACCCGTAACAGAATGAGTTGACAAAAACTCAGCTATGCTAGTCATACTTCTCCCTCCCAATCACCTCTTCAATCTGCTCCAACCTCACCAATAGCCAATTAACGCCAACCTCCCCACTCTTATACCGTTTCACAAGATCAAACAATTCACGAAAACCCCTCCTCATCTCGGACCTAATGCATTTCCGTCTCATACCGCGAGTACGGCCCAAAACCAGATCATCAAAAACATCCAAAACTAAAGACCTAAAACGTCTATAGGCCTCCCAAGGGTCCGTCAAAACAAAGAAAAGCAAAATCAGAGGCAGCACAAACCAGTCAGAAATCGAAAGCCAATCAGTCAACACAAAAGGAAACAACAAAGCAAAAAACAAATACAAAACCGCAAAAACTTTCCTCAAAACCTCAAACATCTTCCTCATCCTCCTCAACATTTGCCAAAAAAACATCATCAACCAATCCGTCCGTCTTCAAAATGCTAATTTTCTCACCAATAGAACCCTCAAGCTCCTTCGATTTTTCCGGAGAAAGCTTAATTCTGAACTCTTTACGAACTTCCAAAACAATCTCATTATTATCCCTATCGACCTCTTTCAAACGACCTCTAGCCTCCTCCCAAGAATCAAGCCGAATAGCTCTGCTTTCACTCGTACTTTCACTATTCAAGTAAGAATTCGAAAATATATTAGAAACCATTTTATGACCTAATTCATTATTAAACTAAATTTAGAGTATTATTAAAGGATTTTTAGCTTAAATAGACAAAATAAGGAAGTTTAAGCTTAATAGATAATATTATAGTTCTTTTATGCTTACAAATAGAAGGACTCTAAGCGTAAAAAGCGACAAATCCAGGACATTCAGAGGCAAATAAACATTTTTTGAATTACATTCAGGTCCCCCTCCCCAAAAAACCCATCATAAATACCAAGCTAAAATTATTAATGAAGAAACTTAACGGGGGTACTTCTTGAATGGTTACAAGATGGAAAACGTTAGCAGGCTCAGAAATAAAATCAAGATTATACCTTTCACTAATAGAGAAAAAACTCAATATCACGAAACTGGCAGAAGAATACGATCTTGACGAGGAAAACAAACACTTCACAGGTTATTCCAGAAAACACATCGGAAACAAAGTAAGAGAAATGGATAAAGAAGGAATCCTCAAAAGCCAACCTTATGAAAAAACAAGCAACGAAAGAGGTAGAAAAATAATCAAAAGATACACTTCCGATATAACCGTCTACACCGACTACCTCAACCAAATGGTCGGAATAAAAGAGAAACAACTCCAAACAGTAAAAGAAATCATCAAAGGTTATAGCAAAATCCTAAACAAAATAGGAACCGCCGACATGCCCGACGTTAACGCAATCTGGGACATCTCACTCAGCTGCGCACTGCCAGAATACTTCACAGTTGAATTACCAACCAAAAAGCAAGTCGGAGAGCTATTCTCCCAAGAACTTGAAGAAACAGGAGAATATGATTCAAAAATCCTGTACGAAAAATACCTGCCCATATACAGCAAAGCACTAACCGGACCACTAGTAAACAAACTCTTCCAATACCCACAAAAAGACTTACTATCCGACAAAACAGTCAAAAAAGCAAAAGAAAACAAAAAACACTTCATCCTAGGAATCAGAGCCCTCCCACAAACCTCACCCGACCATTTGCCCTCCAAACTTGCAGAGAAACTCAAGAAAAAAGTCCTAAACAAATAATACTAGAGACAAAAATCCAAAATCACGATAATCAAACTTATTAGTATTTACATACACACATATGCACAGGTGATAAGAGTGCCGAACATGACGATAAGAATCCCCGAAGACCTGAAAAAAGAAATCGACAACCACCCAGAAATAAACTGGAGCGAAGTCGCCCGCCAATCCATGTGGAGCTACATACGCAAACTAGAAGTCGCAGAAAAAATAGCCTCAGAAAGCAAGCTAACCGAAAAAGGAGCAGAAGAACTGAGCAAAAACCTCAAACACGACATAGCAAAACACTACAGGGAAACCACATGAAACTAGTCATAGACACAAACATCCTCTTCTCAGCCCTAATAGCCGGAGGAAAAACAAGAAAAATAATCATCACAGGAAACCAAAACCTACACGCACCAGAATACACCTTCACCGAACTCAAAAACCATCAAAAAGAAATCAAGAAAAAGACCAAACTAGAAAGCCCCGACCTACAACTCCTACTCAACATAATCCTCGAACAAATCAACATCGTACCCAAACCAGAATTCGAAGACCAACTCCCAAAAGCAGAAAAAATCATCGGAAAAATCGACCCTGACGATGTGCCATTCCTAGCTCTGGCTCTACATCTCGACGCAGACATATGGTCAGACGACAAACACTTCCAAAAACAAGAAAAAGTAAACGCCTGGAAAACACCAAAACTCATCAAACACCTAAACATCAAATTAAAACAAAATTCAAAGCCTTAAACTAGGAATATGCGCCAAATAAGACTCTTTTAGCTCTTTTTTGTCAATATGGTGATAAATATCCATCGCCTCACCCCTCGAATCCCCTCGAAGTTCCTTGATATGCTCCCTAGGCATTCCATTCCTACGCAAATGAGTAGTGAACCAGTGTCTACAGCAATGTGCGGTGAACTTATCCTTCAAATCATCATTCTCAGGATCATGTAATCCAACTCTCTCAGCATGCTTCCTAACCGCATACTGAATACCGTGGCGTTTCAACCTAGTACCGTAATTATTCAAAAACAACGCATCAGCATCCTCACCCTTCAACCACTCCTCCCTCTCACCCAACCACCTATTCAAAACCCTAGCACACTCATCATCAAAAAACACGGTCAAGTTAGAACGCTTCCCCTCCCTAAACTTCTCCTTAAGCCGAATAGACTGATTCTCCCAATCAATATCAGAAACATCAATAGCCGACAACTCATTCCGCCGAATACCCGTCTTAGCCAAAAGCACAACCAACGCCCGATCCCTAGCATTCAAAATACTGTTCACAAGCATAGCCATCTCCTCCACAGAAACCAACTGACGCTTAGAACCGCCGGAATTACCATTCGAAACCTTCACATAACGCTTCCGAACGGGCAAAACCGGATTACCATCAACCAAACCCTCAAACTTCAAATACTCAAAAAAACTCGAAAGACCAGAAAAATAATTACCAATCGTCTTCTCAGAAAGACCCCGCTCCTCCCTAAGATAAGCAATAAAATCCCTCAAACACCTAGTACCCACATCCTCAAACGAAACAGAACTCTCACTGCTCTCAAGAAACTCCGCAAACCTGGAAACATAAGTCCTATAATCCCTAACCGTCCCCTCACTCTTACCCTGAAGCTCCAAATCCTTCAAAAACCCATCAATTAGATCAGAACCAGACTCACCACCCTCAGAGACTTTATATTCCGCCTTCATCCCTCCCACCTCCAACCCATCTTACCAGATCTAATCAAACCATAATTCTCAAGCTGTTCCAACTGTCTCCTAACGGCAGAAACTAAATCAGAATTTTTTGGATCGATATCCAGTCGCCTTAAAATCTCCTCATCATTATGCCAACCATCCTCCTTCAAAACCTCCACCAACTCTTTATCGAACTCTCTAACGCCTTCAAACTCCTCCCCCGAGAACTGCTCCAACCTATACTTCCTCAACTCATCTTCCAGCCGCTCTATTACCTTATCCTTACGCTCCAACTTCCTCCGAAGCTCGGAAACTTCTTCCTCCAACGTCTCAACCTTCTTCTTCGCTGCGCCGGTCTCGGTAAGGTCCGGTCCACCCTGATCCACAGTGTACTCAACACACCGCTGAATAAATTTAGAAAGAGAAATATCCTCCTCCTCAGCTACTTTCTTCAACTCCTTTTTACGTTCAAGAGAATCGAGGTAAACGTCCACACGTCTCTGCTTTATCGTGTCCGTCTTAGACATCGAGTAAAATTATGTAAGATAGCACTAATAAATTTACGGGCAAAAATGGCGCCGGGGCTGGGATTTGAACCCAGGTGATGCGGCAAGCATCAACGGGTCTCGAACCCGCCGCATTGGGCCTGGCTCTGCTACCCCGGCCTGTATATGTTTTGGTTTTTTGGTGGTTTAGCTTGTTTGGTTTTTGGGACCATTAAACTTAATTCGGTTTAGGGATAATTCTGGTTGTACTTTTTTTGGGCCGGTAGGGTAGCATGGTATCCTTCCACCCCGGGGCGGTGGTAACTCCGGTTCAAATCCGGGCCGGCCCATTTTTGTTTTTTTGGTTTGGTTTTTTTGAGAAGGGGTTTTGTCATTAACTTTAATTATAATTATT
>PWDW01000050.1 GCA_003553225.1 Halanaerobiaceae bacterium | reverse complement strand
CGGGCATAACTGCAGCGGGGATGAAAGTTGCAGCCCGCAGGTGGATCAGAGGGATCGGGCACATCTCCACTGAGCGGCACCCGGCCGGTGGTCACACCCGGTTCCGGAGAGGGAATCGCCTGCATCAGGGCTTCTGTATACGGATGCTGGGGATTGGTGTACAGCTCATCGGAACTGGTCATTTCCACCACTTTGCCCAGATACATAACCATTACCCGGTCACTGATATGCTCAACCACACTTAAATCATGGGCAATAAACAGATAGGCAAAACCTGATTCTTCCTGCAGATCCCGCAGCAGATTTATAACCTGGGCCTGAACCGAAACATCAAGTGCTGAAACAGGTTCATCACATATAATAAGATCAGGGTTTAGGGCCAGGGCCCGGGCTACTCCAATTCTCTGTCTCTGCCCTCCACTGAATTCATGCGGATAACGGTTCATCTGATAGCTGCGCAGGCCAACTCTTTCCAGAAGCTCCTGAACATTTTCAGTTCTCTCTTTTCGGGTACCAATATTATGAATCTTATAACCTTCGGCAATAATATCTCTAACAGACATTCTAGAATCCAGTGAAGAAAAGGGGTCCTGAAAAATATACTGCAGTTTTCTTCTGATTGCTTTCATGTCATCCAGCTCCATCAGATCAACCATTTCACCATTGACCCTCAATTTGATGGAACCTCCGGTTGGCTCAAACAGGCGAATTATACAGCGTCCGGTGGTGGTCTTCCCACAGCCGCTCTCACCCACCAGACCGAGTGTTTCGCCATCTTTTATTGAAAAACTGACATCATCAACAGCTTTTATATAACCCTGTATTCTTTTTAAAATACCTTCCTTTATGGGGAAGTATTTTTTTAGATTCTCTACATCCAAAATCAGGTCCTCTTCCATTAGACAGCTTCCTCCTTTGTGTCATAAAGCCAGCATTTTGTATTCCGTTCTTCTCCAAAAACAGGAGGTTCTTTTTCATAGCATATATCCATAACTTCCGGACAGCGGGAAGCAAAATAACACTGGTCCTGATCTAAAGTCAGGATATTGGGTACTGAACCCTTAATCGGGATCAGCCTTTCTTTGCTCCCAATACGGGGAATTGAGCTCATAAGGCCCTGGGTATAGGGATGCAGGGGCTCTTTGAACACTTCATCTGTATCCCCGGTCTCCACTACTTTACCGGTATACATAACCACCATCCGCTCAGCCATCTCTCCAATCACACCCAGATCATGGGTTATAAATAAAATAGACATTCCAAATTCGGACTGCAGATCTCTCATCAGCTCCAGAATCTGGGCTTCAATGGTCACATCAAGAGCTGTCGTCGGTTCATCAGCTATCAAAAAGTTGGGATCACAGGCCAGAGCAATAGCGATCATGGCCCGCTGACGCTGGCCTCCACTCAGTTCATGAGGATATGAATGAATTCTGCTTTCTGGAGCCGAGATACCAACTTTTTTTAGCATCTCCACCGCTCTGTTTAAGGCCGACTTTTTGTCCGCATCCTGGTGAATAAAAATACCTTCTGTTATCTGCTCCCCGATGGTATAAACCGGATTTAAAGAAGTCATGGGCTCCTGAAATATTATTGCAATATCATTGCCCCGAAGACTTCTCATCTTTTTGCCGTGCCTTTTTAGTTTTGATATATCAATTACTTCACCATTGCGGTGATAATTTATCTCACCTTCGGCAATATAACCCCGGGGCTGGGGAATAAGCCTGATGGTTGACAGAGCGGTTACACTCTTGCCACAGCCGCTCTCACCGACCAGACCAAGAGTCTCTCCTTTCTCTATCTCGAAACTAACTCCATCCACAGCTCTAAGGAGGCCATCTTCATTATCAAAGTAAGTTTTCAGGTCAACCAGTTCCATTAAGGTTTCTGCCATGAGATATTATCTCCTCTTTAATTAATAATAATGGTAAAATTTAGTAGTACCTGTTTTCCCTAATCGTTAAATTATCGGCTTCTTTACTAATAACCATCTCCTTTCGGTCCGGGATCCACGACTGTTTTATTCTGATTTTTAAAGTTTAATAACAGCAGAAAAGATTTATAATAACCGGAGCTGCAGAGCTCCCCATCTCAGCCGGTCAAAGGAAACCCGGTTTCAGGCCGATCCGCGGATCACCAGCTCGGTGGGAAAAGTTTTAGTACTTTCTTTGTGGGGAATTTCTTTTCCTTGCAGCAGATCTACCAGCATTTTTCCGGCACAAAAGCTCAGCTTTTTTTTGGGCAAATTGATCGTGGTCAGCGGGGGGTTGGTGCTGGCGGACATGGTAATATTGTCGATTCCGGTTACGGCAATATCACCCGGGATATCAATGCCCTGCAGTGATAAAGTCTGAATAACCCCCAGGGCTAACTCATCATTAAAGCAGACCAGAGCTGAGGGACGATCCTGGTTATTAATAATCTGTCTGCCAACTTCAATACCCCCTTCATAATCATTATACTCGGTGAAAATATATTTTTCTTCAGCCGGCAGTCCATATTCATCCAGAACCTTTCTGTAAATTGTATAGCGCTGGTCATGATCATAAAGAATGGAGCTGCTGGTCAATCCGGCATATCCAATATTTTGATGCCCCTGTCTTTCAATTAGATATTCAAGCAGGTCATAAATACTTGATTCTAAATCATAATTTACGGTGGGAATACTGCAGTTTCCACCTCTGGGCCGGCTAACATAAATCAAAGGGATGCCATTTTGGAACAGTTTATCAATAAGTTGTTCATTTCTTGAAAAGGCAAAAATGGCACCATCCACATTATGGCTTTGAATCATCGAGGTTATGTATTCTTTTTCCTCTTCTTTATCCCCCATGGTGCTGCAGAGAACCAGATTATATCCATATTTCTTAATTTCTCTTTTGATCAGGTGGGTCAGTTCTGAATAATAAAGATTATCAATCCGGTCCACAATCATAGAAATTAATTTGGTCTGCCCGCTTTTTAAGGCCTGAGCCGGGCCATGAGGCACATAATCAAGCTTTTCGGCAATGTTTTCAATCCTTTTTTTGGTTTGATCATTAATTTTCGGGCTGTCATTAAGGGCTTTAGAAACCGTGGACACTGAGACATCAGCCCTTTGGGCAATATTTTTTAAAGTAACAGCCATAATTAAAACTCCCTATCAAAAATTAAGATAATTTCTAAAAAATCTCTCTCTGCTGTTTTAAAAATAAAAAAATCCTTATAAAACCTTTTTGAATATTCTTTACTTATTCAAATAAAAAAAGCAGAATTATGAATTTCATCATATTCTGCAGAAAGGTTATAAAAGTTATTAAGTTATAAGGAAAACAAAAATCATTAAATAATATAGCTGTAGCTGGATAATTTTCGGGCATCCAATAAAACAGGTCCTGCTTATAAAATTATGTAATTATAAGTAAATATTAGAAGAATATTATTATTTCTTGATTTAAACATTATTTACAACGTTTTCACAAATTTATTATAAGACATTAATCTTCCGGTGTCAACTTTATTTTTCGATTTTTCTAAAATTTTTGCCCGGATGAGGTCTGCCCCCTGTCTGCAGCTGTTGTTAATTCATCTGTTCATAATCCTGTCCTGCTGACATTTTTTGTCCACCTCCGGCTTGAAATTAGCAGTGGTTTAAATTTAACCAGGATCTGAAGCCTTTCTTTTATGTTCAAGGTGGTAATAATAAGAGATTGCCGCGGCCAGAAAAGCAGCCGCCCCCATAAGTTCCAGAGCCTCTTCAACCAGTGAGTCCATCAGAAAAAAACTGACAAATTCCCAGCCCTCCTCCACATCAAAGGAATACCACTGGTAATAAAGCAGGGGATCTCCCCATTCAATCAAAATCTCCCGCAGCACATTGCCGGCCTGATTGTATAAACCGACCGCACTGCCGAGAAAAGACAGCACTGTGGCCAGGGCATAAAAAAGAAATCCGGCCCCAAAATAAATAAGACCCCGCAGGCAGTCCTGCAGAACCTGTCCATAGCGGATCAAGGCATATATGGGGATCAATCCCAGCAGAGAAAAATATACCAGCTCCGAGATGCTGCCCATGGTCCCCTGATAGGGCTCAGAAAAAATAGCCTGAACATAGCTGCGGAATGTATGCCGGGGATCTCCGGCATCTTCAATAAGCATCAGCATAAAAAACACGGCCATTATGCCCCAGAAAAGGAAGGTCCTCCGGTCTTTATCCATAACCCGGGCGGCAATAAAAGAAGTAATAAGAGCCGTGCCCCCCAGAAAGAGCCACTGAAATAACTCGGCCACTCCTCCATTGCGATACCAGTGATAAAAAACAAAAGGCCGGTAATCAAAGAAAAAATAATCGGGATTTAAATCAAAAAGCATATCCCGCAGTCCGGCCGCATTCTGCAGATCAATATAATAGATCAGCACCAGAGAGACCAGAATGGTTAACAAAGAAAAACCAACCACATATTCCGGCAGATGGGTCCGTTTCTCTTCGGTCTCCTTTTGTTCAGCAGATTTTTCCAGCCATATTTTTTCCACGGCCGTAGAAGAACTTTTCCGCTCCTCACTTTTATCATTCATGACCACAGCACTCCCTGCAGTAAATTTTTATATCAATCCCTAAACCAGGATCTCTTTAAAATTTCACTATCACAGCACTCAGGTCAAAATAATAACCATAAGACCCAAAATCCAGCAGTAGACGGCAAAAAAGGACAGTTTTTTCCTTTTAACCAGCTCCATCAGCAGTTTAATGGCCACATACCCGGAAATCACAGCCGTCAGAGTACCTACTATTATCTGGGCTAATGTTACCTCTCCCAGACCATTGAGATAAACATCATGAGTTTCCAGCAGAGTTGCTCCCAGAACCACGGGAATAGACATCAAAAAAGAATACTTAACCGCCAGTTCCCGGTCCAGTCCCTTAAACAGCCCTCCGGTGATGGTGGTTCCGGACCGGGAGAGCCCGGGGAAAAGAGCCGAAGCCTGAGCCAGACCCACAATCAGGGAGTCACTGAGCCTCATCTGGCCCATAACTCGTCCCTTTTTGGTAACCCGGTCTGAAGCCCAGAGCAGGGTGCCGGTCACCAAAAGCATATAGCCCACCAGTGAGGTGGAGCGAAAGGCCTGTTCATAAAAAGCCTTAAAGCCAAAACCAAGCAGACCGGCCGGGATAATTCCCAGCAGAATATAAAGGGTAAATCTGCGGCAGCCGGGATCTTTACGGGCCTGAAAAATCTCGGCTATATCTTTTCTAAAAGCCAGTCCGATGGCTATAAAAGTTCCAAAGTGCAGAAAAATAGAGAGGGTTAACCTCTCCTGAATACCGAATAAGTGCTGCAT
>PWDW01000056.1 GCA_003553225.1 Halanaerobiaceae bacterium | reverse complement strand
TTGCAGCTGAAAAAGCTTTTGAAACCAATATGCTGGAAAAAAAGGAAAAAGAGATAAAATGTACTGAGGGCAAACTGGAATTAGAATTTAGTCCTTTTGAAATAAAAACTGTCAGATTAAAATTACAATAAGCAAAAAATACAGTGAAGATAAAAGGAGAAACTATCAGACGGAAAATGATTACCCGGGGTGGTGATCTTTAAACCCGTATTTTGCCTAAGTGAGGTTATTTTCTGTCCGGGAGTGTCAAATTATAAAATAGGGCTGATTGATTAAGGAGCACCGAAATCTGAATAATGAATCTGTTCCTCTAAAATTCTGGATATGAAAAGAGTTTTTAGGCAAAGATTTTGCTAAAATAACTAAAATAAAAAATTAATCTGATAAAAATAACCTGGCTCAGATCCCGGAGAAATCCGGGATTTTTTTATGTCAGAATAGCCCTTTTTGATAAACATTTAAGCTCCGGAGCCCAAAAGTTTTAAGAATGATCCGGGTTTTGAGTTTAAATAGAAGATTGATATAGAAAAATAAAGTATTACAATAATTATACATATTATATAATAAAAATTGTCAATATTTGCAGGAAAAAGTATATATGTATCGAAATTTTATAATGTATTGCAAGTTTTATTTTTAAAATAGCCCAAAAAAGACTTAAAATGTTTTTTCATATTTTATTCCGGAAATAATTATCAAAAAACTAAAAAAATAATAAAAATTAAAGCAGCTCAGCTGATGGGGGAGGATAGTAATGCAGAGAATTAATAACAGATGTATTAAAATATTGATTCTACTTGGGTTTATTCTTTCATTAGCCACTGGAATTATTTTTCATGATAATGTTTTAGCCGAGCTGAGGGTGCATTTTATTGATGTGGGGCAGGGAGACTCCATATTAATCCAGTATACTGAAAAAAACATGTTAATTGATGGTGGAGATCGCTGGAACTGGGTGGGTGAGAAGGTTGTCAGCTACTTGAATCAGCAGGATGTGGATCTTATTGATGTACTGGTTTCCACTCATCCACATGCTGACCATGTAGGTGGTCTGGATGATGTTTTGAATAACTTTGAGGTGGCTCAGGTATATGGCAGTGGCAGGGTTCACACTACCCGGACCTATGAAAATTATTTACGCCTTATTGATGAGCAGGAGATCCCCTTTGCTGCTCCACGCCGGGGAGATATAATTAATTTAGGAGATCTAAATTTCAAAGTACTTCATCCTTCCCCAAAGATAGATGTAAATGACTACAGTCTTAATAATGCTTCAGTGGTATTACATCTGGTATATGGGGATGTGTCATTTTTATTTACGGGAGATGCGGAATACAGGGCCGAAAAAGAAATAGTGGAGAACATTGATCATAAAATTGATTCTACCGTTCTCAAGGTCTCCCACCACGGGAGTGCCACCTCCACCAATGATTTTTTCTTAAAAGAAGTTAAGCCCCAAACAGCAGTGATTATGGCCGGGGAGGATAACCGTTATGGTCATCCAGATGAAGAAGTGCTGCGAGCTCTGAAGAACAGTGGGGTGGATGTTTATAGAACCGATCTGCATGGGGATATTGTAATAAAAACTGATGGCAGGGACCATGAAGTTATGGTAAGCAGAGAAGCAGATTCCCGGGCTCCGCCGAAAGAACCAGCAGAACAGGAAATTAAAAAAATTAATATAAATAAAGCTTCAGCTGAAACACTGCAGAAGCTGCAGGGTATAGGACCTGCCTATGCGGAAAATATAATCGAATATAGAAAAGAGCAGGGGGGATTTGATACTATAGAAGAAATAAAAGAAGTTTCCGGTATTGGGCCGGCTACTTTTGAGAATATTAAGGATGATATCACTATATGAAATACTATACCAAAGTTTGTTTGTATAATTATGACTGAAAAAATTCTCAGATCTAAGTGAATTGTGACTGATAAAGGGTATAATTGTGATATAATTACTTTACAGGATAAATATTTGCAATTTTGGAAAAACAAAATACTGTATGCAAACTTTTTTTATAACTTTATAATAACAGTTATTTACAAAAAGGAGGGCATAAAGTCAGCAAAACCATTGTGGGGCAGGAAAAAAGAAGAAAAAAGAGTTACTGGTTTTGACATCCAGGAACACAATAAGGAGGAAAGAAAATGCAAAAAAAAGCCGTGCTGTCAACATTTATGGTATTCTTTTTTGTGTGTTCTATTATATTTCTGCAAACACCAGCACTGAATGCTCAGGACTTTTTTGCAGATATGTTCCCCGGGTTAAGGATGGTTCAGATTGAACAGGGTCAGCATTTTACCTACAGCATAGAAGCCAAAAGAGAAGGCGAGGTTACAGCCGGGGTGCTGGATTTTTTAATTCTAGAAATAGAACACGGGGTTATTGAGGTTATTATTGAGGGGGAATTTGGAGAACATCATATTTCAACAAGGGCAATGGGCTGGAAAGACAATCCCTGGGAAATAGTAAATAACATTGGGACAGAGCTGGAGAATACTCTACCGGGAGAAATGAGGGATATGTTTTCAGCAACTTTTTCTATGGCGGCTATTTTTACAGCTATGTATGGAGATCAGTTTGAAGTGGGCTGGGAGTTAAAAGAAGATGAGCAATTTGAAGAAGTTATTTTAAACATTCCCGAAATGAAAGAATATGGGGGAGTGGAAGGTTATCTGGTCAGAATGGGCCATGGTGATGAGGTGGTAATTGAATTTAGTGTAAGACCGGACCTTCTGTTACCTCTTATGGTAAATTTCAGAAGTCTCTGGGATGATTTTGAAGATGATTTTGCGGTCAATGATATTAAATATTATATTGAATTGATCAATTTTTCTGAGGATGGGGATTTATCAGGGGTGGTAAGGGCAGAGGAAGATGCTCCTCTGTTAGTTCTGGCAGGTCTGGTGGAATATTTTAAAGATCAGGGCCTGGAAGTTGGAGAACGAAGTCCGCGATTTTACGATATGATGGGTGCAGTGGCCGGTTTTGGACTTGATATAATGGGCGAGGAAGTTGAACTGTATTTATTTGATCCGGAAACTGCTGCTCCCGATGTACTGAAAAGTTTACAGCAGGTCCAGGAGACCGGAAAATTTGATATCATGGGTTTTCCGATGCCCGCAGTTGTAAATGGTAATATTTTAATGACCGGACTTGAATTTGGCACAATATATCAGCATCCGGCAAAAGAGGAGATTGTTGAGATTTTCATGAATTATAATTAAGCAAATTACAGCATCTTTTTTGATTTGTCATGTATAATCAAAACCGCTCTTAGAATTGTTACTATCGGGGCGGTTTTTTAATTTCAAAACTAAAAGATTGATATACCGAATAATCTCTTATTAACCTAAAAAATCAATTAATGAATTACAGGGGTTTTTTATACATTTATCTTATAAAAAACTGCCAAAATAAATTCGGAAAAACTTTATTTGCTATTTTTAAAAATATCAGCAGGTATAAATTCTTTTTTCGGAAATTATAAAATAACCACTGTTTTTAAGAAAAAGCAAAAAATAATAAATAATGTAAATAAGAGATAATATTTAGCAGGACAGGAGTGTCTAAAAGACAATTCAGACAGCCTTTATTTAACTCTCTTTTTAAAATTATGGATAAATATTCAGGCTAGATGAAAAAGGAGGTAAAAATGTTAATTAAAAAAATTTCCGGTTTATTATTTGTACTGTTTATCATCTTTTTACTTATTGCCGGCTGTGAGGAAACAGCAGATGAACCCGAACCGGTCGAGAATGAGGTCACCTTAGATAGTGAATTGATTGCTGAGCTGGTTTATAACAATCACATTATTGCAGACATTGATATGGAGTTGTTCTGGGAATTTTCTTCAGAAGAAGATGAGCTATATGTGGTTCTTAAAAGCCCGGGTAGTGGTTGGCTGGCTATAGGATTTGAACCTACAAATAGAATGGCTGATGCAGAGATTATAATCGCCGGTTTTGAGAATGGAAATTTTATCCTTGAAGAACATTATGGAACAGGTCCTACTGCTCATGAGCAAATTGATGAAACCTATATTGAAAATTCAGCCGGGGAAAGAACCGACGAGAGGTCCCGGATAGAATTTGTTATTCCCCTTGGCCCAGAATCCCGTTATGATTTACAGCAGGGAGAAGAGTATACTATTATACTAAGCTATCATAACAGCTCAGATAGTTTTTTGCAGCGTCATTCGCAGAGAACAACAATTGAAATAGAACTTTAAAAAAGGAGAGGATATATGATGGAGCTGATTCAAAATATAGGCTATCATATGATCTGGGGTCTGCCGGTGGCCGGTTATCTGGGCATCCTTACCTATATTTTCCTTCTGGCCACAGCTTCTACGATGTTTTTAACCCGCAGAAGGATAGTCATAATTCATGTTAAATATCATAAGCGGCTGGCTGTGATTACAATAATTCTGGCCACTCTCCATTTTATTTTGGCTATATCAATATACCTGTGATTAGAATATAACCGGTTTTTTATTTTCCCTTTGCGGTCTTAATTATAACAAAAAGGAATTACTTTTTTAATGAGTTCAAAATCAATAACAAAAATAAAGCAAGAGGAAGGGTGATGAAATTAACCGTGTTTTCTTTTAATCTAAGCAAGAATAAAATTAAAAAGAATATTTTAGCACAGGGAAAATTCAGACCATACCCCAAAATAGAAGATAGAGAGGGCTGGAATAATTTATCTTCTGAAATGAAGGATAAATTAGTTAAAAAAGGGGAGAAGTATTTAGATTTTGACTGGCCTCCCCTCAGAGCTGCTGAGTACATGGATTATTTTCACACGGGAAGCAGAGAAAAATACAGTAAACCATATCGCAAAAGGAGAAATGTCCTGGGAGCCCTGGTGATGGCTGAATGTGTTCAAGATGAAGGACGATTTTTAGAACAGATTATTAATGGAATCTGGTGTATAGTTGAAGAGACAACCTGGGTTCCCCCCTGGCATATTAATCAGGCCCCATATGAGGAACAGGATTTACTCCCCCATCCCAATATTAAAAGACAGTATATTGATCTTAGTGCCGGTGGTACAGGAGCCTTTATAAGCTGGATTTATTATTTTCTCAAAACCCGTTTTGATGAAATAAGTATTTATCTAAGCAAAAGGATTGAAAATGAGATACAACGCAGAATTATTGAGCCCCATCTGGAAAATGATAATTTCTGGTGGATGGGTTTTAATGATTCAGATTTGACCTCCTCCCCGCCGATTCACTTCGTTCATCAACGAGGATTCCTGGTAGTTCATATGACTACCTTCCAAACTGACTTTGCTTTTGGTCTATCCCGCACTATTGAAAGCACTAATAGA
>PWDW01000199.1 GCA_003553225.1 Halanaerobiaceae bacterium | reverse complement strand
TAAACTGAAAGTTTTGCTGAAGACAATGACAAAATCAGGTTAACGATTTAATTACTTAAATTTTCCCGGCTCACTTTGCTTATTCAACTTCAGTCCAAATTTAAAATATTGCGGTAAATATCATTATACATCATTTTGCCCCAACATCAAAACATATTAGAAAACTGCATCTGTAAACTATATATAAAATTTAATATTATTTATTTAGTTCTGCTTTTAGAACAGCTGTCATTACTTTGATATTGTCTGAATCCAGGCAAAAAAATACAGGAGCTGGCTCCTGTATTGAGGAAAGTCTTGTAAAATGTTCTTTTGAAAAGTTTAATTTTTAGATTCATATCCACTTCCACTGGTGAAAAGTACGGGTATATGCTGCTAATGCCTGATTCACAAAAAGAAATGATTCCCAACCTCTCTTTCGGTCAAGAAGAAACTAAATAATGCTGGCCCAACCAGGGGTATCAAATGGCGGGGCCGCGGGGAGGCCTCTATTAAACTTTGTTAATTTATGATATAAAAATTGTTATAGATTATAATGTTTAGTTAATCAAATCTATAATTGAAAAAATATTCTCCTTAAAAAACCAATATATTTTATTTCTTCACCTGCTTCCTGCACAGTAAAGACACTGAAAACAACATAATTTTCACGATCGGTGGTTGCCCTTAGAATTGTCCTTCCTATTACTTCATCAAATAAAGCTTCCAGTTCTGAAGAATTATTCTCCTGTTCTAAAATCCAGTCAATAAAATTTTCCTGACTGGGGTTTGTTACTGCCAGAAAAATTAAAACCAACAAACAGATAATCAGAATCCTGCTTGATTTGCTCATTAATTTGCCCCCTTTTTTATGTCTCTATTTGTTTACCCTTTTAAAATTAATTATTAATTTTCTTTTTTGAGGTGACTTAAGGTTTTCTTTAATTGATGATATCCTGTTTTGGGATCCTCGATATTAAGCACTGCTTTTTCTAAAGGACATAAATCATCACCTGAACGATTGATTATATTCTCAACCATTTTATCATACTCTACTTTACAGTCCCTGGCTTTTAGAAAATCAAAGGCTGGGGTACTCATCAATGACCCATATGCTTTATCTGCTTGACCAAGGATAATTATCAATGCAGCGGCTTTGCCTATGACCTTATCAATCACAAAAGAATCCTGAAGAGCCTCCCTGCCATTTTCATATATTGAGATTAAAGGGCCTACACCCCTTCCCGCTGCCGTATGGATAATCTCATTATCTTTTATAATAACACAGCTTGCCTGATCCTTTTTGATCATATTTTTTGCTTTTTCTTCTATCTCCAAAAAATTTCAGCTCCCTTTTTAATACTATAATTTTGATGTCAGATTAACTGCTTCCTTTAGTTTTTTTAATGAAATTTAATGAAAAAAGCTTGATTTATCTTTATTATAACCTTAACCTGCCATAAAAAGCAAAATGAATATTTAAGTTGATGGTTTTTGGGCTTTTAATTTTAAAGCAGCTGAATAAAGTATTATTAAAAAAGCAGCCAATATGACAAACATCAGCCGGATGGATAAATTGTCGGCCAACAAACCCAGCAGAGGAGCCAGGATTACCACCGAGAGTGATTTAAGCTGTGATTCTATAGATAACATGGTGGCTCTCTGCACCTCTTCAATTTCATCTACTAAAGAACCTAAAAGCAGAGGTCGGCGCAGATTGCTGAATATATTTAAGATAAGAAACAAAATAAAAACCACATATAAATTTAACTGAATAAAATAACCGGTCCCGAGCAGTAAAAAAGCCTGACCTAAAAATAAATAATTTAATGGAGTTTCACTGGTAGAAAAATATTTTTCCAATTTATGGGAGTTACGGGAGGCAAATGCACCAAAAATATTGATCAGCAGATATAATAAAGCAATTAAAATCGCTTCTCGATTTTGTTCATTTTCTATCATTAAGAACAAAGGGTAGGCAATAATAAAATTTCTGATAACCGGCTGAATATAATCCTGAGAAGCTTTAAATGCACCATCAAAAATAGCTGAATTTATCAAAATAACCCTTAATTTTTTTATTAATAAGAGATTGCTTAAACTATCCTTAATATGTTTTTTAATCACTGAAAACTTAAATTCTTTTTCTGTACTGGCTCCCCTTTCTGGAGGATAGGTGAAAATAAGAATAAAAGCACATATATAGGGTATAATTGAAAAGAGAAATATAATATGATAGTTGCCCAGCCAGATTAATAAAACTGCCGCTAAAATGGCAGAAAGAGCTTTTCCATATAAGGAAACAGAACGGGTAAAGCCGTAGACCTCCGATTTTTTGTCACTAATTCCTCTCCAATCCAGATAATCAAAAATAATAGCTTTATGGGTGCCCAGGCGAAAGGCTTCACCCAGTCCGAAAAAGATACTGGCCACAGCTAAAAACAAAAATGAATAAGAAAAATAATAGATGACAAAAGAAATTATATATAAAACAAAACACAGGAGCATCGAACGTTTCTTACCCCAGATATCTGCTATAAAACCAGTTGGTATTTCAAAAATATACATGGTGATTTCCCTGATGGAGATAATTAAACCAATTTCAAAAAATGAAAGTCCAATAGCTAAAAAATAAAGATATATGTAAGGCTCAAAAAATCGCAAGTTTTTAAAAAATCCGTAAAAACCAAATTTAATTATATTTCTATCCAGGACTTTTTCTTCATCTGGCTTATCTTCATTTTCGGGCATATAGAAATCCACCTCCATTGATATTATAGAATTATTTATTTCAGGTTACAATCCAGTACATATTCATCTCCTTGTTCCATATTAATCTTTACCCTGTTTTCTTTATATTTTATTTTACATGATTTCTCAACCTTTGATCTGATAACTGCCTTTTTTAGCCGGGAGTCCTCCCAGTAGATATCAACTTCAAATCCTCCCCGGGCACACAGGCCCTTAACACTTCCCGCAGACCACTTATCGGGTAATGCAGGCAGTAAATGAAGACAATTTTGATGACTCTGCAGCAGCATCTCAGCAATTCCGGCTGCTGACCCAAAATTCCCATCTATCTGAAAAGGAGGGTGATTGTCAAATAAGTTATCCAGGGTTGAAGTTTTCAATAATTCTATTATATTTTGATAAGCTTTTTGAGGTTTATACAACCGAGCCCAGAAATTTATAATCCAGGCTCTACTCCACCCGGTATGCCCACCTCCATGTTCCAGGCGTCTCCTTAAACTTTTTTCAGCAGCCTCAGCCAGCTTCGGATTTTTTTCAGGAGAAATTTGGTCCCCGGGATGCAGAGCCCAGAGATGTGATATATGGCGGTGGCCCGGTTCTGCTTCCTCATAATCATTCCTCCATTCTTTTAATTGGCCGCACTGTCCTATTCCCGGTTTCGGTAAAGACCGACATATTTCTTCTGCTTTAGCGATAAACTCTTTTTCTTTATCTTGATTATTTTTATCTTGATTATTTATAATTTCACTCATTTTAATGGTCTTTTTCATTAAGAATCTAATAATCTGGGCATCAACTGCAGGTCCGGCACAGATAGCACTCTGCTTCCCATCCTTTAATATATATGTGTTTTCAGGAGAAACTGAGGGACAGGTTACCAGCCTTCCCTGTTCATCTTCAATTAAATAATCAAAGAAAAATTTACAGGCATCTTTCATAACAGGAAATATCTCTTTTAAAAAATCTTCATTCTGAGTATAGGCATAATGTTCCCAATAATGAGTACAGAGCCACGCTGCTCCCATAGGCCAGTAGCTGGCAGGTAAATAACTGCCCTGAGGAGCAGTATCACCCCAGATATCAGTATTATGGTGAGCACAAAAACCATCAGCATTATACATTATGTCCGCTGTTTTTTGGCCGTTTTTGTGCATTTTTTTGATTAGCGCAAATAATGGTTGGTGGAGTTCAGAGAGATTACATACTTCTGCCGGCCAGTAATTCATTTCCAGATTAATATTTATAGTATATTTACTGTCCCAGGGGGGCAGCCACCTGTCATTCCAGATACCCTGTAAATTGGCAGCCTGAGTACCGGGCCGGCTGCAGGAAATCAACAAATAACGGCCAAAATTGAAATAAAGTGTTATCAAACTCTGATCATCATCATGGCCTTCCTCAAACCTTTGTCTCCGCTTATCGGTCGGAAGATGGGAATAATCTTCACTTTCTATATTCAAGGAAACTCTTTCAAAATACTGCTTATACTCATTAATATGATCTTTCTGTAATTCTGAATAAGTTTTTTTATAGGCTGCATTTAACTGATATTCTAATACTGATCGGGGATCATTATGATAAAAATCAGTGGCCCCTGTGATGAAAAAGATTACTGCCTCTGCATTCCTGACCTGAAAGTTGTCGCCAATAATTTTTTGATTACCACCCATTGTTTTAACTTTCAAGCCCCCATAAAAATTAATTCCACTTTCTCTTCCTTGAGAACCACTACCTCCTTTTAAAATTATCATATCTTGATTTTCATTTTTGATAACCCTATCTATATAATGACTGTATTGTTCTCCTCTTCCCAGTCTTCTTAATCTGACCTGAAGATTTAAATTCTTGCTGCCTTCAGAACTAAACCGGATAACCATTATTTGGTCTACAGCTGAGACAAAATATTCGCGAATATATCTGGTATCTTCAAGGGAATAACTGGCCCGGGCTGCTGCTTTTTTAAGATCCAGTTCCCTTTTATAATTCTCGATTTTCTCTTTTTGATGACCGGTAGTAATCTCCAGATCCAAAAAGGGTTCATAATGGCGCTGGTTTTCGGGAAGTCCGGTCATAGCAGTCTGCATTATTTTTTCAGCTTTTTTTACTTTCCCGTCCAATATATAATTTCTGATTTTATCTAAATATTTATTAGTATCGGGATTATTGCGGTCCCGGGGACCACCATACCAGACACTGTCTTCATTTATCTGTAAATGATCTTTATTAATGCCACTTTTCACCATCCCTCCCAGCCTGCCATTGCCGATTGGTAAAGCCTTTTCCCATCCTTCTGCCGGGCTATTATACCATAATTTCATATTATTTCTCCTTTCAATGTAGAAGATTGGATAAGAATCTAAAATATTAAAACCTGACCATATAGACCAGGTTTTAATATTGATTTCTCTTAACAATTTATAAATGCAAATTATTATATATAATTAATGTTATTCATAGGATATAGGTTCAATCTTAACCATTTCTCCACTTTCACCTGATTCATAAATGGCATCTACAATCTGGGTTAAGGCAATACTCTGTTTCCCAGGACATAATAATTCTGCTTCCCCTTTTATAGCTTCTATAAAATTATCAACTTTCTTTTTTTGAGCATTAATTTCTTTATTTAATTTAGGCTGAAAATCT
>PWDW01000037.1 GCA_003553225.1 Halanaerobiaceae bacterium | reverse complement strand
TATCCAGAATAGATCTACGTTGTTTATCGGTCCTTTGTTTAGGCATAAAAATTTTCTCCTTTCTTTTTTCGGGACCGATATACTGCTGTAAAATGTTTTTGGTTGACAAAAATTTCACAGCGCTATAAGTACCCCTCTGTAAAGTAATTTCTCTTGTTTTAACTCCAATTTAAGGGTATCATAGAACAATTAGAGGTTAAGTTGGTAAACAAATATTAAGGAGGAAATAGAAATGACAATAAAATCTAAAACTGGTGAACGTATAAACAAAGCATTTAAGAAAAAATTTCAGCGGGATGATAAAATAAAAAATGCCTATTTGCTGGTCAATTCTGAAAAGCACAATATTAATCTATGTCTGGCAGCTGGCAAAACTGGAGATATAAAGGCAGATACCCGTCAGCCCAACTATATGGCCAGTGTAGGCAAAATATTTACGGCTACATTAATAGGAATGCTAATGGAAAAAGGAGATATCGATTTTGAGGACAGTATTAAAAGTTATCTTGAGGCAGAGTTAGTCGATGGGCTACATGTTTATAGTGGTGAAGATTACAGTGAAGAGATAAAAATCAAGCATTTGCTGCAGCATAGTTCTGGTTTAGAAGATTGTTTTCGGCCTCTTCTGGATAAACTTATTCAGGAAGATAAATTCAAAATAAGTCCCTTTGAAACAATTAATTGGAGCAAAGAAAATCTAAAACCTGTTTTTCGACCAGGTCAGGGATTTAATTATTCTGATACTAACTATCAATTGCTGGGATTGATTGTGGAAAAGATCACCGGCAAATCTTTTCACGAGGTTCTGCATGAAAGAATATTTAATCCTCTTAAGATGAACGATTCCTTTATGTGGGAGATATCGCAGCCGATGAACTCTTCCCAACTTCCTGTGGCCGACTTTTATATAGATGATTTGCATATAAATGAGGTTACTGGCTATGGACAGCTGGATTATGCCGGTGGTGGAGTTGTGGCTTCAATGGATGATTTATTAAAATTCATGAAGGCTCTGCAGGAAGGTCAACTAATTGATCAAAAAACCTTAAATAAAATGAAAAAGGATAAAAAGAAACTGACTCTGGGGATTGATTACGGTTATGGTATCTGGCAGATTAAAACTATACCGTTATTTATGCCAGCCAAATATAATTCCTGGGGTGTAGTGGGAGTTACAGGGGCTTTTATGTTTTATCATCCTTTAACTGAGAGTTATATAATAGGAAGCTTTAACGATTCTTCGTATGAAAAAAAGTGTCTCCGTTTTATGATGTTTGGAGTGATGAAAAATATTTTAAAATACAGTGACTGATTTTCAGCTTAGATCTAAGTGACTTTTCTATAAAAAAATTAATTAATCAATGAGTTAATGATTAATAATAGAAATATAGCTAAAACAGTCTGAAATGAGAAGACTGTAATGCTGCAAACAATGATCGAATATATTTAAAAAAGTTTTGGCAGCCGGAAGGCAGTGGATGGAGTTTCTTTTATGATACTTTTAAAATAGATATAGAGGAAGAACAGTCAGGAGGTTCTGGGTGGAATCAAAAAGCAGTTAATTTATTTGGAGGTACAAGTTTATGAATAAATTATTTTTAAAGACAGGCTGGATTTTATTTATTACTTTTATTCTACTGGGAGTTCCCCGAATTGCAGGTTTGTTTGCCGATCAATTTAATTATGCAAATATTGATCCTGATGGTGCTTTTGCCTGGATATCTATACATCATATAGTCCAGGCCTTATTGCTGCTGCCTGTTATGTTTATTTTAGCCAGAACAAAAAATTATAACTTTGGATTTTCTCTGGGAAACAAAAAGGTTGGGTTATATTTTGTCCGTCTTTTTGCAAAAATATTCAGCGCTTATATAGTTGTTTCTTTAATAATTGTTTATTTTGCCGGTACTTTTAACCCTTTCCCCTATGCACTAACATCAAGAAATATTTTAGGACAGCTTGGTTTTCAGCTATTTCTATCCGGGCCATCTGAAGAACTGATTTTTCGAGCTTTTGCAATTTCTTTGCTTTCACTGTATATAAAGGGGGAGTTTTTTAAAGGGAAATTAAGCTGTGCCAATATCATTGCTTCAGTTATATTTGCACTGGCTCATGTACGGTTTGAGTTTTTACCATTTTCTTTGAGCTATGACCCATTTCAGCTGGTATATGCAGCAGCATTAGGACTGGCCTACGGAGTCTGCTATGAACGTTCAAAAAGCATGGTTTATCCAATGATTATGCACAGCATGAGCAATGTAGTAGCAGTAGGTGTTTCTATTTTGGCAGGATTTATTCTTTAGTTATATAGTGATGCAATCAAAATTATAAAACAGGGAACTGCAAAGAAAAAATTGCTTATAAATAGTCATTTCAGGTGACTGTTAATCATTATTTAGGGTGATGTATTTATTTTATGAAAATATTAAGATAAATTTAAGAAAGCCTACTCTGGAAGATTTTTTAATAAAACTAACGGGGAGGGAAATAAAACAATGAATACTTTTTATCAGATGTTTACAGCAAATTTAAAAGAATTTATTCGTGATAAAGGAGCATTATTCTGGATTTTTATGTTACCGGTTATCTTTATCTTTCTTTTTGGTCTGGTTTTTTCAGAAGAAAGTATGGGTTATGGTATTGATTTTATCTTACCCGGAATCCTGGGTATGGCTCTAATGCAGCTGGGGCTATTTGGATCTCAGCAGTTTTTGAGCCTGAGAGAAAAGAAAATAGTCTGGGGGCTCAGTGTCACCCCACTAAAAAGAAGTATCCTTTTGGGCAGCGAAATTTTAGTGAGAATGGTGTCCGGCTTTGGTCAGGCAGCTATTATTCTTTTCCTGGGGATCCTGGTATTTGACATTAATATAACCGGCAGTATTGTGTTATTATTTTTGATGATTTTAATTGGGGCCTTAACTTTTATTTCTTTAGGTTATATGCTGATCAATTTTGTTAGCAGTGTTGAGGGTGGTAATGGGCTTGCCCAGGTGGTTCAGCTGCCCCTGATGTTTTTATCGGGAATATTTTTTCCTGTTGAAATGCTGCCCGGCTTTATGCAGCCAGTGGTACGAATCATTCCTTTAACCTATCTGGTTGATGGACTCCGTCAGGTTTTAGTTGATATGCCAGGTAAGTTTTCTTTGTCTGTTAACTTTTTAGTTCTTACTGCCTGGCTTATTTTTACCCTGGGAATTACAATAAAATTCTGGAAGTGGGATTAGTACACATTTGGTATACACTTACTATATTGGGAATATATGATCAATTGGTTAGGTATAAAGTTCAAAAGGAATCCTATGGTAGTTGTCCTGTTTCCAATATTCAGAAGGGTCATTTTACTGGTTCTCTGGCTGCCAAAAAATTACGAGAACATATTTTGAGTTGTACAAATCTTGATTTTTAAAGAGCCTGCAGGTAACTTAAACTGTAAATTTAGATCAAGGAGATTCACTTAAATTGATTTCCCAAAATAGAACTGGAGATTTTTCAATTTCAAATATGGAATTTGATCAAACTCAGATCTCTAAAAATAAATTTGAAGGTTATATAGGAAATGGTTCAACTAAGTTAGAGATTAGGAGTACAACAGGAGATATAATTGTTAGAGGTTATTGAAAAGATTGATTTTAAAGCAGGAAGGTGTTAGCCCGCTATTGTTTCTAGTCGCAGGATGAGGACCCAAAAAACAAAAAATCTTATTAAATAAGTTTAGCAGGCTGGCCAGGTTAACAGCCTGGGTCCAGTTTTTGAAAAATATAGTTAATTTGGGTGACCCATTATAATAATTATGGGTGATTCTTTTATATTATTATATTGATAAAATATAGATAAAGATTATATAATGTGTTTGTGTATTATTACGAAATGTTTAGAAAAATAAATTCGAAAGCGAGGTGGTGAGGTCACGATGAAAAAAAACAAATTAATTATTGCTGGTTTATTGTTAATATATGTTCTGTTTGTTACGGTTCAGGTTCAGGGATCTGAAGAAAAATTGGTTGTTGATGAAATTTTAATTCTGGGAGTCAGTCGAACACAGAAAGAGGTTATATATAACCAGTTGCCGTTTGCTGAAGGGGACTGCTGGCAGAAAGAATATAGAGAATGGGCGATCCAGAGACTGGCAACTCTAAACATTTTTACTTACGAGCCACTACAGCTGGTAACCCAACCTTTAGATGAGGAAAGGTTAAGAGTTATTATCAGGGTGGCCGATCCTTCTTTATTATATCTTGATCCGGCTGAGTTTTTGTTTATATCATTGATGGGTCTTACTTCAAATCAACTGGGCCTTACCTTCTATAATCCCTGGGGTACCGGCCATAATATTAGCACCACTGTTAACTGGAGTGACAATTATTCTTATGGTGTTCGGGTTTCTAAACCTTTTCTTTCCGGAAGGCTAACATTATCTGGACATCAGTACAGAAATGATACCTTTCATTATCAGAGTGAAGGCTGGCTAGCAGGAATTAACCATCGATACTGGTGGAATGAAAACCTGCGAACAACCACAGGAATAAGTTTACAAACAGTTGAATTTGATCAGCAGCATCAGCAGCTTTTAATACCGAAAATTTCTGTTTTTCACCAGGGTTTAGTACACTCGAAAACAGAACTCCAGTATGGATTGTCTTTAAACAAGGAACAGGCATCTTTTAGTAAAATCAATACAGTTTTGTATAGACCAGGTAAGAATTTGTTGAATTTAGTGAGACTGGGTTATGCAGCTGAAACCACCCCAGCCAATAAACAGTTTGTAGTTGGAGGTTTTGGGAGCTTACCTTTGCGGGCAGAACCCAGGGGTATTCTGGTGAACGGTTATTTTTTGACAACTGCAGAATACCATTATTCATTAAATCCTTCACTTAAATTAATTGGTTTTGTTGACGGAGGATGGTTAAAAAGCAAAAAACCTGATACTATTATTAACCTGGGAGCAGGCCTTTCAATGGATACTCCTCTTGGATTACCGTTAAGATTTGATGCTGCTATTAATCCAGTATCAAAAGATTGGCGTTGGAATATAGGGTTTGAGTTTAGTTTTAACCCTCCGATTTAAAGGAGTGTAGAGGATCTTTGCCAGGTCAAATAGATTTACTTTAGAACGAGGTCCTTGAAAACCAATAGTATTGTATTAACTGGATGACTGATAACTACTTTTGCGATTGTTGTTTAACTATGGAAGTAAAAGAAAAAATTGTTGTAACCAGTCTGTTTTAGAGCCTTGAAAAAAATATTGTATAACTATTTTTTACCGAATTCTAATTGAGCCAGCCTCGTCCTTGAATAAGGGCGGGGATGAATCAATTTCTTGACCTCACTACAAACATTTGTTTGCATCGTTGTATTAATTATGGTATAATATAGTAAAT
>PWDW01000141.1 GCA_003553225.1 Halanaerobiaceae bacterium | reverse complement strand
GGTCCGGCTTTTGCAGAGCTGATAGAATCTGTTCTGGCGGCTCAGTCCACTGATGTGGATACGGTTTCTGGAGCCACGATGAGCAGTGAGGGCTTTCTGGAAGCGGTCAATGATGCTCTAGAGGAGGCAAACTATGAATGATAAAAACATGCTGGAAAAAATAATATTACCCGGATTATTACCTCTGGTTGCCGGTACGACCAGTGTTGCTCAGGCAATTATATTTGCTTTGAGCTGTATTGTGCTGGTTGTAATTGTTAAGATTCTGTACCGGGTATTATCAAATATACTTCCCCAGGAGCCTGGTGAAATATTATGGATTATTTTGTTGAGTCTGGGTCTGTCCTTTTCTTTTGCAATATATATAATACTGCCGGAAATTTTGCCCTTTACCGGAGAGCATATTAATATTTATTTAATGTTTCTGGGTTTAACTCCGGTTATTTATATTGGTTCTGAAAGTAAAAACTGGGGTTTCAGACTGGCTTATATACTGGCTTTTGCAGCTCTGATTGTTCTTACGGGTACTGTTCGTGAATTTATCGGACAGGGCAAGATAATGGGACTTTCAATAATAGACTCAGCGGTCATTCCTATTATAAAAGGTCCGGTGGGTGGTTTTATGATACCTGGTTTACTGTGGCTGCTTATTGAGATGGTTTTTGCGGGAGAGGAGGCTGGACAGTGAATGATATTTTGACTGTTTTTTTAAACAGTATTTTTGCGGAAAATATAGTATTTATTTCGTTTTTAGGGATTCTTCTTCTTTATAAAGAAGCTAGAGGGCTTAGAACATCTTTCAAAAAAGGTCTAAAATTTTCTGCAGCTCTGCTGATAAGTATACTGCTGGGCTGGGTTCTGGCCGGCTGGCTGCCCGAGAATGATTTTTTGCTGCTGTGGGTTTTCTGGTTAACCGGAATAATTGGGATTTTTGTGCTTTATAGCTGGAATGAACTTCGCGGCAGCTGGTTAAATTTACCGCGGATAATTATTGCCTTACCCTTATTTACAGGGAGCCAGTGGATTATCCAGCATCAAAATGTGGAGTACTTTGAACGAATATATCCCATACTGGGGACGGTAATTGGCTTTTATCTGGCTTTTGTGCTGACAGCCGGAGTTCGCGAACAGATAAAAATATCTGAAATTCCTGGCTATCTTAAAGAAAAACCTCTTTTACTAATAGCAATTAGCTTTTTTGCTCTGGCCTTAATTGGTTTTAACTTTCTTTAAACCATGTTGATTGAGATGTAATTGTTTTTAATTTTTATAAGGGTATAATTTTATAACAGGAGTGTTCCTCTAAAATGAATAAAAATGAAAAAAATGCAGATGAAAAACTGTTAATTGAATTTTTATTACTGAATCTGCTGGTTATTCTGATCGGTATTTTTATGATTTACTGGGGAGATCTGGGACTGTGGATAAAAACGGGGACCTTTTTGGTGACCGGTGGTTTAATTGTGATGGTTTGTCTGGTTTCTAAAAACTGTAATCGTATTAATAATGAGGAGTCTGAAAAATTTTATGTGAATAGTTAAACAGGATACTGTTTTGAGATGGGGGAGGATCCTGATGAGGTATGACAATTTAAATCAAATCAAGGATGTACTTTTGCGCAGAATCAGACCCAGAATAGTTATTGTTTTAATGCTGTTCTGGGTTCTTTTAACCGGAGAATTCTCTTCAGGTTATTTGTTTGTTGGATTTTTTCTCTCACTGGCCATAACTCTTTTCTGGGGTGGTTTTCTTTTACCTCCTTCACCAGGGAAGGCTCTTTTTGTACACCCTGCATTAATTTTGACAGTTTTTAAATATATATATAATTTTATTATTGAGCTTGTAAATGCCAGCCTGGGGGTGACCAGAATTGTACTGGATCCCAGATTGCCAATAGAAGCCGGATTTGTAGAATTTGACCTTGAGCTGGATAAAGCCATTAACAGAGTGCTTCTGGCCAATACTATTACCTTAACTCCCGGTACTTTGTCCGTATTTTTAGCCCGGGAACATATTGTGGTTCATGCTTTAACCCGTGAATCGGCAGTAGATGTAGTGGATTGGGGAAAGCAGGAATATCTGGAAGAATTTGAGGAGGTTTGATTAAATGTTTGCGGCCACTCTGGTTTTTGCCAGTATAGTGCTGGCTATTTTAATGGCGGTTGCTTTTATTAGGGGTATTGTGGGCCCAACTTCTCTGGATCGTAATGTGGTTATTAATGTTATTGGGACCAAGACTGTGGTAATTATGGTTTTAATGTCTTTTATTTATGAGGAATATTATTTTATTGATGTAGCCATGGTGTATGCCCTGATAAGTTTTATTGCTACCATCAGTATTGCAAAGTATCTGGAAAGGGGCAGTATTTCCTAGATGGAGGGGGGATATGTTTTTACAAGAACTTATCGCCAGTGTATTTGTATTAAGCGGGTTATTTTTCTTTGTGGTGGGGACTATTGGGCTCCTGAGAATGCCTGATGTTTATACCCGGCTGCATGCTTCTACCAAGTGTGATACTCTGGGGGTTAGTCTAATCCTGGTGGGCATTATTATTGGTTTTGGTTTAAGCTGGCTGACGGTCAAACTGATCCTAATAATAATATTTATCTGGCTGACCACTCCGACTGCCGCCCATGCTATAGCCCGGGCTGCTTATGATACACATGAAATATCAAGAACAGATATCCCCCTGTGGAGAGAAAGGGATGAATTAGATAAGAATGATTGAATTATTTAATTTCATTTTACTTATAATTTTAATAATAGTTGTCATAGTTGTAGCCCAGATTAGAGATCTTCTGAGTGCGGTAATATTATTTACCGTATTTAATCTAATATTATCTCTGCTGTGGCAGCAGATGAGGGCTCCTGATGTGGCGATTACAGAGGCGGCTCTGGGTGCTGGGGTTACAGCTGTGCTGCTTGTGGCCACTATCAGCAAAACCAGGAGGCAGGAAAGGTGAAAAAAAATATAGTTGCTATGATAATGCTGTTAATTATTGGCCTGGGTTTAATGTCTGTAGTTGGTGAGATGCCAACCTTTGGAGAAAGAAGATTTTTCTCTGAAGAAGAGATGTATGATAGATATCTGCAGCAGGGGCCAGAAGAAACCGGGTCCATAAATATAGTGTCTGCAATAATTACTGATTATCGGGCTTTTGATACCCTGGGAGAGACCACAGTTTTATTTGCCACGGTAGCCGCTATTTATGGCACCCTTCTGGCGGCTATAAATAAGGATGGTGATGACTGAGTATGAAGTTTGAAGATGATATTGTAAATACGGTTACCCGTATAATTCTTCCTTTTATAACTCTGTTTGGGTTATACTTAATCATTCATGTCCATCTTTCTCCAGGGGGGGGATTTTCTGGGGGTACGGTAGTGGGAGCCGGTTTTGTGCTGTTTTCTCTTTCCTTTGGCATCTCAATTCAGGAAAAAAAGCTTTCCCATCGAACTTCAGCTCTGCTGGAAAGTTATGGTGGACTGTGGTATGTTCTGCTGGGGTTTGTGGCTCTTTTTTACGGTTATAATTTTTTAACCAATGATCCTGTGTTTGGACTGGGTCAGTCAGGTTCACTTTTCAGCAGTGGTCTCGTGATTCTGGTAAATATAGGACTGGGTGTTAAGGTGGCCAGTACTATAATTACTCTTTTTGATAGTTTAGGGGGCGAAGAGCTGTAATGAATTTAACAAATATCATGGCCAATTTTTATTATGTAGCTGCAATTATCTTTTTTTTGATTGGACTTTACATAATGCTTACTCATCCCAATTTAATCAAAAAAGTTATTGGTATGAATATAATTGACAGCTCAATTTTTCTGTTTTTTGTTTCAGTGGGCTATATTGAAGGAGGCAAGTCCCCAATAATTGAAAATCCTTCTCCCCTTACCGAGTTTGTTAATCCTTTACCTTCAGGATTAATGCTGACCGGAATTGTAGTTTCAGTGAGTATCACTGCTTTTGCTCTGGCTTTGATAATAAGAATTTACCAGGAATATGGAACAATAAATGTTGAAGAAATTGTAAAGATCAGGAGTGAAGAAGAATGAATCTGATTGTACACCTCTCTGTACTGGCTCCGGTTTTTTTTATTGCTGTATCATTTCTGATTCCCGTACTAAACCACTATAAATTTGAGAAAATAGGTTTATTAAGTCTTATTTTTGCCGGCTGGGGTACAGGTTCCTCACTGGTGCTGGTTTATCATGTTATGACCAGAGGGCCTATCAGGTATTATTTTGGCAGCTGGGAGCCGCCCTGGGGTATTGAATTTATGATAGGTAGATTTGAAGTTTTGATGCTGCTGCTTGTTACTCTCTTATATCTGCTGGTAATTATATATACTCGTTCTTTTATTCAGGAAGAAATAAAACCCAAGGTTGTCCACTGGTATTATATTTTACTTTTTCTGCTGGAGGCTTCTTTAATTGGCATGATTGCTACTAATGATCTGTTTAACTTTTTTGTTTTTCTGGAAATCTGTGCTATTGGATCAGTAGCCATCATTTCAGTTAAAGACGATCGAGACAGCATAGAAGCCAGTATAAAGTATCTGTTTCTAAATTCTATTGGTTCTGCGTTTGTACTTTTTGCTATTGGATTAATATATATGGTGACCGGACATTTGAATATACCTTATGCTGGAGAAAGTATGGTCCAGGCCGCCGCTCTTTTTCCCAGAACTGTTAATATGTCTCTTGTTTTCATGTTTCTGGGGCTGGCTCTTAAGGCAGCTCTGTTTCCCCTCCATATTTGGCTGCCTGATGCTTATACCAGTGCTCCCCATCACTCAACTGTTATCCTGGCCGGTTTGGTGGGAAAAGCATATATAATTGGGCTGGTAAAAATATTATTTAAAGTGTATAATATTGAAATACTTCAAAGCAGCAACCTTCTTTCTTTGATCCTTTTTCTTTCTGTGCTGGCCATAATTATAGGTTCTATCTTTGCCATTGGTCAAAAAAAGGTTAAAAGAATGCTTGCTTATTCCAGTGTGGCTCAGGTTGGTTATATTTTTCTGGGGGTGGGTCTACTGACAGAATCCGGTTTAACCGGTGGACTGCTGCATATATTCAATCATGCTTTGATTAAATCCCTGCTCTTTCTGGCGGCAGGAGTGATTATTTACAAAACCGGAATTGAAGATCTGGAAGATTTTCAAGGAGTGGGATACAGGTTTCCCCTGACCATGATATTCTTTTCGCTGGGAGCTCTAGCAATGGTGGGTATTCCCCCGTTAAATGGATTTATGAGCAAATGGTTTCTTGCTGTAGGAACTCTGCAGGCGGACAAACCATTTTTGCTGGGAGTGATCCTGCTCAGCAGTTTTATGAATGGGATTTATTATCTGCCTATTATTATCAGATCTTTTTTCAGCTCCGGAACAGAAAAAGTGAGATATGAGTGGGAGTTTT
>PWDW01000041.1 GCA_003553225.1 Halanaerobiaceae bacterium | reverse complement strand
ATGGTTATCATCCCAGGTTTTATTTGATCATAAGAAAGGCGATCTTCTAAAAGCAGAGCTAAGTTCGGGTAATGTGTATACTTCCCGACAGACAAAAAGAATTGTCGGTCCTGTATTTAAAAACTATAACAAAAATTTAAATTCACACCAAAGGTTATTGAGGGGAACCAAAATTATTTTACTGAAAAAATTATAACTCCGAAATATTGGAGATATCCACTTTTTACCTTGTTACTATGCAATTTTTTTAAAAGAGTTTCTAATTAAATCTAAACCTTCTTTGCTTTATTTTTATATGAAATAGAAATATATTTTTCAGGTCAGTTAATTTCTTTATATTATTGCCCTATAAGAATGTTAATAAAGTTCTTTTTTTGAGATTATAACTCTATAATAATAGGATTAATACAGATAAAGTTTAAGAAAATTTAAGTTTTTAACAGCTTTTGATTTGGTATAAATTATAAGAAAATTTGCATATTTCAAAAATTCCTCAAAAATAATTCAATTCTTTTTCAAATAAAAACAATACATTTTTCACTCCTTCTTAATAGATCTATTACATTTAGCTGTTAGTATATGAGTGTAAGAAATTGAAACTGGTTTTGATTAAATAAATTATAGGAGGGAGTGAAAATCGTGAGATTTGGAAAAAGCAAAAAAATAATAGCCTTAATCAGTATTGTTCTTCTTTTTGCAGCCTTTGCAGTTGGTTGTGGGGAAGTAGATGATGACTGGGAAGAAATGGAAGATGAATTTGAAATAGAAGAAGAAAATAATTTTGATGAATTTGATGATGGTTTAAACGGTGGTACAGATGATGATCCCGGATTTTAGTCATTAAATAGGTTTTAATCCCCAATATTTCTGCTTTTCTTGGCTGTCAAATTAAGGGGGAGAATAAAAATGGTTAACATTTTACTGGCTGTTGATGGTTCTGAAAGTAGTGATAAAGCAGTAGAAAAGGTCGCAGAAGTAGCTTCTTCACCGACAGTAGAGATCACTTTGTTGACTATTATTGAGGATATTAATATTCCCAAGAAAAACTCACCTCCTACACCTAAACAGACTACCAATAAACAACAGCATAGTTCACAACAATCAGCTCCCTCTCCCAGAAAAATTAAAAAAATTAGGAAACAGAGAGAAAAACAGAGAAGATTGGAAGCTGAAGGAGAAACTATTTTAAATGAGGCAGAAAAAATTCTTAATGAAGAAACTTTAGAGGCAAAAAAAGTTATGTTAAAAGGTAATGCTTCAGACAAAATCTGTGAATATGCTGAAAAAAAGGAAAGTGATCTTATTGTTCTTGCTGATAGGGGCCGGGGAGGAATTAAAAAAATGCTTCTGGGAAGCACCAGTGAAAAAGTGCTCCGAAATGATAATACTCCCGTGCTCGTAATTAAATAGGATAGTTTTTTCTTAACAGTAATAAACTTTCAAATATCAACAAAAAATTTCATCCCTCTTTTTTAAAAAAGGGGGATGATTTATTTCTTTTAAATCATTTCTTAAATATAATTTAAGTTTTAAAAATTTTTATTTTAGAATTGAAAAAGATATTATGAAAAGTATTTTTTAAAAAATTGACCGGAAAATAACAGTAACGGAAGATATTTATGCATTCTTTCTTGATTTTAAATTTGAGTTTAATGTCAAAAGGGCATATAATATTCTTTGTTCCGGTTAAATTTGCATGTTGGTTACTACTATGGTAGAATTGTAACAGTAAGAATGAGAATTTTCAGGAGTGGGCCCCGGGCCCACTCTTTACTTTTGGATTGGCCTACAGCCGGGATAAGGATTTTGGCTTATCGGGTTTTATCGGGCAAAGTTAATCACAGTATCCGGCCGGCAGAGGAAGAAGAATTATGGCTGATAGGTGCCGGCAAATCAAGGCTGGCCCAAGAAAGGAGCTTTAATATGGCAAGTATTGCTGATAGAGTTTATAAAATGGCTCGTCCCCTGGTCGAAGCACGGGGTTTGAATCTGGTGGATGTGGAATATCAGAAAGAAGGGGAGAACTGGTTTCTGCGCATATTTATAGAAAATCCGGAAGAGGATCTGCTGTTAAAGGACTGTGAGGTTATCAATAAAATACTGGGGACTGAACTGGACCGGGAGAATTTTATTGACCGCAGTTATATTCTTGAAGTTTCCTCTCCAGGAATAGAAAGGCCGCTGAAAACAGAACAGGATTTTAAAGATCATACCGGGGAACTTGTCTTTATAAAAACCTATGCTCCTTTCCAGGGCCAGAAAGAGTTTGAAGGAACTCTTAAAGGATTCAAGGATAAAGATGAGGATGATGAAGAGGTTCGGGTCCAACTTAAAATAAAAGAGGGAGTGATTAGTATTCCTTTTTCCAAAATAGCAAATGCGCACTTATTACTAGATTTTTAATAGGAGGATAAGTATGAATATTGATTTTATACAGGCCCTGGATGATATCATCCAGGATAAGGGTATCAGTAAAGAGGTTATGATGGATGCACTAAAAACTGCCCTGCTTTCAGCCTATAAAAAAGATTTTGGGTCCAAGGAGAATGTAAGAGTAGATATTGATGGTGATTCAGGGGAGGTACAGGTATATCAGCAGAAGAAAGTTGTAGAAGAAGTAGAAAATGAAAGATTTGAAGTTTCCCTGGAGGAAGCCCGTCAGCAGGCTGAAAATTATGAACCGGGAGATATTATTGAAATAGAAGTTACCCCGGAGAACTTTGGGCGTATAGCTGCCCAGACGGCCAAACAGGTTGTAATGCAGAGGATTCGAGAAGCGGAAAGAGATGTTATATATGAGGAATATAAGCAGAAAGAAAAAGAAATAATAACCGGTACTATTCAGCGTTTTCACAAGAGTAATGTGCTGATTGATCTGGGCAAAACTGAAGCCCTGCTGCCCGCATCAGAACAAATTCCCGGTGAGGAATACCGCAAAGGGGACCGGATCAAGGTGTATATCGTTGAAGTCTCCTCAACCACCAAAGGTCCTAAAATTCTGGTATCACGCACCCATCCCGGTTTATTAAAAAGACTTTTTGAGCTGGAAGTTCCGGAGATATATGAAGGAGTTGTGACTATTGAAGCAGTGGCCCGGGAAGCAGGACATCGTTCCAAGATGGCTGTTAGCTCGACCAACAAAGATGTAGATCCTGTGGGCTCCTGTGTTGGTCCCCAGGGGATGAGGGTTAAGGAGATTGTGGAAGAACTGAATGGTGAAAAGATTGATATTATTGCCTGGCAGGATAATCCGGCCGAACTGATTTCCAATGCTGTAAATCCGGCCGAAGTTATTCAGGTAAATCTTGAAGAAGAAGACCGGGAGGCAGAAGTTGTGGTCCCGGATTTTCAGCTTTCACTGGCTATCGGGAAACAGGGGCAAAATGCCCGTCTGGCGGCCAAGCTGACCGGCTGGAAAATAGATATTGTTAAAGAATCTGATTATGAAGAACGGATGTCAGAAACACAGGCAGATGGTTCAGAACAGTCATCAGAAACTCCAGAAATTACTGAAGAGTCCGGATCCAAAGCAGATGACGGTGGTCAGAATGAAAGTGTTCAAGAGCAGGAAACAGATGAGACAGGCCCGGAGAACACAGCAGAGAAGGCCAAAAAGGAAAATCTGGAGTCTGAAAAATCAAAAGAGGAGTCTCCGGAGAAGGTTAAAGAGGAATAAACTTTTTTATCTTTTATTATAAATTATATAGATTATTTTGCAGAAACTTGATTGTCAAAAAAAGCGATGAAAATAAACTATGAAAATAAAAATCTGGGGGGTTAATTTTTTAAATGGATATTCCTGCTTCGGTTAATAAGTGTATTGCCTGTAAAAAAAGGAAAAGTGAACAGGAGCTTATGAGAGTGGTGAAAAACAAAAATCAAATTCTGGTTGACCCCCGGGGCGATCTGCCGGGAAGAGGAGCCTATCTCTGTCCTGATGAACTGTGTGTCAATAAGGCCCGGGAAAATAAGCTGCTGAAAAAAGAGCTGAAAACTGATATTCCCGATGATTTTTATGCCGAAATTCTTGAGAAGATCGGCAGTGAATGATTAATTTTTTTGGAGGTGTTAGTGTATGGGGAAAGTGAGAATTTATGAACTTGCACGAGAACTGGATATGGAGAGCAAAGAACTGGTTGGTGTTCTCCAGGAGCTGGATATAGATGTTACCAGCCATATGAGCACTATTGAGGATGAGACAGCTGATCTTGTAAAAGATATGATTGTGGGAGAAGAAAGTCCGGCAGAAACTATAGAAGAAGCCGCAGAAAAACAGGAGACTGAAGCTGAAGAGATTAGTACTGAAACTGACACAGCAGCAGATACATCTGATAAAACTGCAGTCAGTGAAGAAGAAACAGCAAAAAAACAGGAAGAAAAAGCTGCAGAAGTACGAAAAACTGATGAATATGAAATTCAGCTTCCGATCACAGTCAAGGAGCTGGCCGAAAAGATAGATTATTCGGGAAACAGGATTATAAAAAAATTGATGGGTCTGGGTATTATGGCCAATATCAATTATACTCTGGATGAAGAGACTCTGGAACTTCTTGAAGATGAAATGAATGTAGAATTTTCCACTGTAGAAGCAGAAAAAGAAGAAGAACAGGACAGTGTTCGGGTGGGCCCGGAAATTGAAGATGCTCCCGAAGATCTGCAGCTGCGGCCCCCGGTAGTAACGGTTATGGGTCATGTGGATCACGGGAAAACCACTCTGCTGGATGTTATCCGGGAAACCCGGGTGGCAGAAGGAGAAGCAGGGGGTATTACCCAGCATATTGGTGCCTATCAGGCAAAAGTTGATGGCCAGAAAATAACCTTTATCGATACACCCGGTCATGAGGCCTTTACGGCCATGCGGGCCCGGGGAGCTCAGGTTACCGACCTGGTTATTCTGGTTATTGCCGCTGATGATGGGGTCATGCCCCAGACTGTGGAGGCTATCAATCACTCCCGGGCTGCTGATATACCGATTCTGGTGGCTATTAATAAAGTAGATAAACCCAATGCTCAGGTGGAGAGAGTTAAACAGCAGCTTACTGAATATGAACTGCTGCCTGAAGAATGGGGTGGAGATACCATCTGTGTGGAGGTTTCAGCTCTTAAAAAACAGAATATTGATGAACTGCTGGAGATGGTGCTTCTGGTTGCAGAAATGGAAGAGATCAAGGCCAATCCAGAGCGGCCGGCTGAAGGTTTTGTAATTGAATCAGAGCTGGATAAAGGCCGGGGGCCGGTAGCTACTATCCTGGTTAAAAATGGCACTCTGCATGTAGGAGATTATATGCTCTGTGATACGGTTTGTGGTCGGGTTAAAGCTATGCTTGATGAAAAGGGAGAACGGATAGATGAGGCCCCTCCTTCAACTCCGGTGGAAGTACTGGGTTTTGATACGGTTCCCCAGGCCGGTAAATTTATTCAGGTACTGTCCGATGAAAGTCGGGCCCGGAATGTGGCTCAGGACCGCCAGGAAGAACAGAAGATGGAAGCCCTGGAGCAGAAACCAAATGTGTCTCTTGAAGATCTATATGACCGGATTCAGTCCGGAGATATCAAGGAATTAAATGTTATCATTAAAGCCGATGTTCATGGTTCTATCGAGGCTCTTCGTTCTTCTCTGGAAAAACTCAGCACCGATGAAGTAACTGTTAATGTTATCCATACAGGAGTTGGAGCAGTAAATGAGACTGATGTAAATCTGGCCAATGCTTCCAGTGCGGTTATTATTGGTTTCAATGTTCGTCCGGACGGTAATGCTCAGGCGGTGGCCGAAAAAGAAAATGTGGAAATAAAAACCTACCGGGTTATCTATAAAGTGATAGAAGATATAAAAGATGCTATGGTCGGTCTGCTGGAACCGGAATTAAAGGAATTTGTGCGCGGACGGGCTGAAGTCAGGGCTGTATTTAAGGTACCTGATGTGGGCAATGTGGCCGGTTCCTTTGTGCGCAGTGGTTCTATTAACCGTAATGATAAAGTCCGGCTTCTCAGAGATGGTGTGGTTATTCATGAAGGAGAAATAAGTTCTCTCAAAAGATTTGAAAATGATGTCCGGGAAGTTCAGGAAGGATATGAATGTGGTATTGGTATTGAAGGTTATGATGATATTAAAGAAGGAGATATTATTGAAATATACAATTTTAAAGAGATCAAACGGTCACTTTAAAATTACTTTAGTTCGGAGAGCCTCTAAATCAATGTGTTTTTTGTGAGGTGAAATAATATGAGCAGAAATAGAGAGCGCCGAGTGGGAGAGCTGCTTAAAGAGGAAGTAAGTCAGATAATCCGGCATGAAGTGAAGGACCCCCGGATTGGTTTTGTGTCGGTAACTGAAGTTGAAGTCTCGGGGGATTTGAAACATGCCAAGGTGTTTGTCAGTGTTTATGGCTCTGATCAGGAGAAAGAAGATACGATGAAGGGCCTTGAGGAAGCCCAGGGTTATATCCGGCGTTTGGTGGGCCAGAGGATGACCACCTATCATACTCCAAAAGTTATTTTCAGATATGATGATTCCATAGAAAAAGGTGTTCATATCTCTCAGCTGATTAGTGAGGTCAGGGAGAAAGAAAAGAAAGAAAAAAGGAATAATGAACCAGACAAAACAATTGAAGGTAAAAAGGAAGATCAGGATAAGTAAACTGATTTTAAGAATATATTTTTTTGATTATAGATCATAGCGGCCCTGCAAAAAGTAATTTCATTTAATTTAGAAATAACATTACTGTCATGAAAGCAATCATAAATAGAAAAACCTTAAAATAACACTTTTTGCAGGATACCTAATTCATTGATTATGGATTGTAATATACTTTAAAAAAGGTTGAGAAAAAAAGTGAAATAAGGTTAATATAGTTTTAGGGTTTATATAAGGAGATAAAGTAATGGCTACTCTGCAGAATGTTGTATCCGAGATAAAAAAACGAGATAAATTTTTGATCATGGGCCATATAGACCCTGATGGAGATTGTATAGGATCTGTCACAGCCCTGAAAATGCTGCTGGATCAAATGGGGAAAAAATCAGAACTTATTCTTCATGACTTTTCAGTTTCTAATTATCTGTTTTTGTTCTCTTTTTTTGGCCTTAAAACAGAAGAATCAAATTACAGCAGTTCCAGCAGTACCGGGCATTTATTTTCCGGCTGCCAGGGCTGCAGTCTGTTTTCTGAAATCGAAATTGAAGATTATGCAGATCAGGAGTATACTATTATTGCCCTGGATAGTGCCTCTCTGGACCGCCTGGGTGAAAAGGGTGCCCAACTGGCCGGAGATTTTTTTGTGATTAATATAGATCATCACCCTGATAACCCGGGTTATGGTGACCTGAATTATGTAGCCCCCCGGGCAGCTGCAGTTGGTGAAATTATATATGATCTGGCGGAAGTACTGGAAGTGGATTTAAGCCCCGGGCCCGGTACCGCTTTAGCGGTGGCCCTGATTTCAGATACCGGTTCTTTGAGGTATAAAAACACATCAGCCCGGATTCTAAGAATTCTGGCTGATCTGATGGATAAGGGAGTTGACCTTTATAAAATCAACAGCAGTCTTTATGGTCAGCAGAAGTTTACAGCTGTGAAATTAAAAGGACTGGCTCTTTCTGCATTAAACCGCTGCTGCCAGGACCGGGTTGCCTGGGTTTGTGTGGATCGGGATATGCTGTCCCGGGCCGGAGCAGAAACAGCTGATGCTTCAGAACTGGTCAACAGTGCCCGGGATATTAAGGGAGTAAAAGTGGGACTCTCCTTTGTGGAAACAGAAGATAACAAAACAAAGGTTAGCCTGCGTTCTGTATCTGAAGATATTCCGGTAAATAAAATTGCTTTTACTTTTGGTGGTGGGGGCCACCCCATGGCGGCCGGATGTACGGTGGAACAGGATATTGACCAGGTGGTTAAACAGGTGCTTGCTGAGGTGAAAAAATTTGTCTGAAAACATAAGTGGAATTGTGAATATCATTAAACCGGCAGCAATGTCATCCTTTTTTGTGGTCAGTCTTATGAAAAGATTGCCAGGTGTGAAAAAAGCCGGCCACACCGGGACCCTGGATCCCCTGGCAACCGGTCTTTTGTGTGTGTGTCTGGGTCGGGCCACAAAAATTATCCCCTATTTACCGGAGGGAACAAAAGAATATATTGCCGAAATAAAGCTGGGGACCGGAACTAATACTCTGGACCGGGAGGGGGAAATAACCGCCCGGGATAAAAACTGGCAGAATTTAACAGAAAAGCGGCTGACAAAAACACTGGCTGATTTTCAGGGCTCAATCCCGCAGATTCCACCTCTTTATTCTGCAGTACATCATCAGGGACAGCGGCTTTATAAGCTGGCTCGAGAAGGTAAAGAGGTTGAGGTTGAATCCCGGACAGTAGATATTTTTGAGCTGGATATTTTGAGAATGAATTTACCCTATCTCCAGCTCAGGATTGTTTGTTCTTCCGGGACTTATATTCGTTCTCTGGCCCGGGATATTGGTGAACAGCTGGGCACAGCAGCTCATCTCTCTTTTCTGGTTCGCAAAAGTTCGGGTTCTTTTAAACTAAAAGAGGCCCATACCTTAGAAGAGATCGGGAAAATGAAGCCCGAAAACAAATCGGAGTTTGTGATCCCCATGGATCGGCCTCTTCCCTTTTCGGCCCTGTGGGTTACTCCCCGGGCCCGAAAAAAGGCTGTAAATGGCAGCCAGCTTCGCAAAAAAGATCTGGGCAGACAGGAGTGCTCACTTCAGGAGGGTGAAAAATTTCTGGTTTATACTCCTGAAGATGAATTTATATCTGTCAGTGAGGTGCGAGCGGATGAAGATGGTGATCTTTTCATTCAGCCTTTGAGAGTGTTTTTTGAACTTTAATTCAGGTAGATGTTATAAGGGAGGAACTGTTATGCAGGTGGTAGAAAGCCCGGACTTTGTCCGTCAGGATAACCGACCTGTGGTTCTGGCTATCGGGTCATTTGATGGACTTTATCTGGGACATCAAAAAATAATTGATACAACAATAGATATAGCAAACCGTAAAAATCTGGTGAGTGGAGTATATTCTTTTTATCCCCATCCCCTGAAAGTTATAAAGCCGGATACTGCTCCTCCCCAGCTGATTACAGAGGAAAGAAAAGTAGAGAAACTAAAGTGTCTGGGGGTTGATTATTACTTTCAGCAGCATTTTACCGATGAATTTTCACGTATCTCCTTTCATGATTTTATTAAAAATATTTTACTGGATAAAATAAATACCGGTTATGTGGTGGTGGGTGAAGATTTTCGTTTCGGTCACCGGGCAGAAGGGAAAAAACAGCAGCTTTTGGAGTATGGAAAAAAACTTGACTTTGAAGTTTCTATTATGTCTGCCTATGAAATAGAGGGGAAAAAAGTATCCAGCAGCCTTATCCGCCGTTTAATACAAAAAGGCAAGGTGGAGGAGGTACCCCGTTTTCTGGGTGAAAATTACAGCATCAAGGGAACTGTTATTCACGGTGCCGGCCGGGGGCGTAAGCTGGGATATCCCACCGCTAATTTAAAATTGTTAACTGAATATGTGCTTCCTTTACCCGGGGTATATGCCGGTTACACCCATTTTCGGAATAAAAAATACAGGGCCCTGGCCAGTCTGGGCTATAATCCAACTTTTTCGCCCCGGCAGGAATATTCAATAGAAATACATGTTCTGGATCTTTCTCAAAATATATACGGCCGGGAGATTTCCTTTGAATTCGTTGAGTTTCTGAGGCCGGAAAAGAAATTTAACGAGGTACAGAAGCTAAAAGAGCAGATCGAAAAAGACATTCTTTACACCAGAGAGATTTTGTGTTAAAATTATCTTGTTAAACTACCATTGGCTGGGTGGGCGGTTCCTCCATCGTTTTCTCGGCCTGTGGAGTATTTACTACACAGGAGGTGAAAGATAGTGCTGTCTACAGAAAAAAAACAGGAAATTATTGAGGAATATCAAAGATATGAGGGAGATACCGGATCCCCGGAGGTACAGATAGCTATTTTTACAGAACGCATCAAAAATTTAACCGAACACCTGAGGGATCACAAAAATGATTTTGACTCCCGGAGAAGTCTGCTCAAACTTGTGGGTAAGAGAAATAAGCTTCTTAGATATCTTGAAGAGAATGACATTGAACGCTATAGAAATTTAATTGAAAAACTGGGTATTAGAGGATAATGCTGAGTTCTTAAAGAGCGGGGTAACCCGCTCTTCTTATCTATTCTTATCTAACAGTTGGTTATCTAACAGTCGGGAAGGAGACTGGCAGTTGTTTGAATTTTATTTAAATATTATGCTAAATGCTAAGGAGGAACAATATGGTTGATAAGTGGGATATGCAGCTTGGAGAGAGGAATTTATCTTTTGAAACCGGCAAATATGCTAAACAGGCCAATGGTTCAGTTCTGGTGAGGTATGAAGATACGGTAGTACTGGTCACGGCCACTATGTCCGAACCACGGGCCGGAATTGACTATTTACCGCTGATGGTGAATTATGAGGAGAGAATATATTCTATTGGCAAAATTCCGGGAAGTATAAACCGCCGTGAGGGACGTCCCCGGGATAGTGCAACTCACAATGCTCGTTTGATTGACAGACCGCTGAGACCTTTATTTCCCCAGGAAATGAGACATGATATTCAGGTAATTGCCACTATTTTATCTGTAAATCATGATCATGAACCGGATATCGCTGCTCTAAATGGTGCCTCGGCAGCACTGTCTATTTCTGATATTCCCTTTGAGGGACCTATTGGAGGAGTGAAAATAGGTATGCTGGAAGGTGGAGACTTAATAATAAACCCTGATGAAGAACAGCGTGAAGAAAGCAGCCTGGACCTTACAGTGGCCGGTACCGAAGATGCAGTTCTGATGGTGGAGGCCAGTGGCGATGAAGTCCCTGAGGAGATAATTCTGGAAGGTATAGAGAAGGCCCATCGGGAAATCAAAAAGATTGCCGCTTTTCAAAAAGACATGGTAAAGGAAGTTGGCAAAGAAAAATTTGAGTTCACACCTGAGCCTATTCCGGAAGATCTGGAAAAACAGGTCCGTGACTTTGCCGCAGAAGATTTCCGAAAGGCAATTCAGATAGAGAAAAAACTGGCTCGAAGTGAAGCAGTAGACCGGGTTAAAGAGGAGACAAAAGAACATTTCCTTCAGGAAATACCGGAAGAAAAAGAAAAGAAAAGAGAAGAACTGTCCGATAGAATATCGAAAATACTGGATAAGATCGAAAAAGAAGAGGTCAGATCCCTGATAATTGAACAGGGTATCCGTCCAGATGGCAGAAAACCGGAAGAAATTCGACCTATCTGGTGTGAAGTACAGACCCTGCCCCGGGCTCATGGTTCGGCGGTATTTACCAGGGGAGAGACTCAGGCGATGAGTGTAGTGACCCTGGGAGCCTCCAGTGATGAGAAGACTCTGTTTGGTCTGGGCGAAGACCGCACCAAACGTTATATGCATCACTACAATTTCCCACCATATAGTGTAGGTGAGACCAATCCCCTTCATTCTCCGGGCCGTAGAGAAATAGGACACGGCCTGCTGGGAGAAAGTGCCTTACGCCCTATGATACCGGATACTGAGGAATTCCCCTATACTGTCAGGGTGGTTTCTGAGATTCTGGAATCAAATGGGTCTTCCTCTCAGGCCAGTATATGTGGTAGCTCTCTGGCTTTAATGGATGCCGGGGTTCCAATTAAAAAACCTGTTTCCGGAATTGCTATGGGTCTGATCAAAGAGGATGACCGGGTTGCTGTACTGTCGGATATCCAGGGTATGGAAGATCATCACGGGGATATGGATTTTAAAGTTGCCGGGACCCGGGATGGGATTACTGCCCTGCAGATGGATATCAAAATTGGCGGGATTTCCAAGGAAATTATGAGCCGGGCCTTAGAAAAAGCCAGGGCCGGAAGGCTGCATATCATGGATAAGATGCAGGAGGTTATCCCCGAACCACGGGCAGAACTTTCTCCCAATGCCCCTTCCATGATTACCATGAAGATTGATCCCGAAAAGATCAGACTGGTAATTGGTCCCGGAGGTAAAGTAATAAACAATATAATTGATGAAACCGGAGTAGAAATTGATATTGAAGATGATGGAACCGTATACATTCTGGCTGATGATCAGGAATCCGGTGAAGAAGCCCGAAAAATGGTTGAAAATCTGACCAAAGAAGCAGTGGTCGGTGAGATCTATGAAGGTACTGTGAAAAATATAATGGATTTTGGAGCTTTTGTAGAAATACTGCCCGGTAAAGAAGGGCTGGTTCATGTTTCGGAAATCTCAGATGACTATGTTAAGGAAGTATCCGATGTATTATCTGAAGGAGATAAAATACAGGTCAAGCTGACCGAAATTGATGACCAGAATCGCCTCAATCTGTCCCGAAAAGAAGCCCTCAAGGAATTAGAAAAAGAAGATAAAAAAGATAAAAGCAAATAAGAATATAATAAATAATAAGGTGGATGCACTTGAAGGCACAGGAAATAATAACTGATGAGGTAATTGAAAATATAAGGTCCGAGATCAAAAAAGCATCCGGCCGAGAAATATTTATCAGAGCCGAGGTGAATTTTGACGAGGATAAAATAGATGATTTTGAAGTACTGGCCCGGGGTGATGAAACCCGGGCTCCGGCTATTACGTCCGGTCTTGGTGCCGGATGCCTGGTTATACATAATCACCCTTCCGGGGATCTGGAGCCCTCAGGTCCTGATATCAGAATTGCCTCCCGTATTGGAGACCGGGGAGTCGGTTTTGCCATAATCGATAATAAGGTGGAAAATATATATACGGTTGTTGAGCCCCAGGAACCGCGGGAAATAAAATCTCTGGAACCGGAAGAAATTGTTTCCCTTTTTTCTCCGGGGGGGAAGATGGAAAAAAAGTTAAATGATTATGAATATCGCAGCCAGCAGATTGATGTAGTCCATGAAGTTATAGAGACCTTCAATAATCAGCAGGAAAGTTTTATTGAGGCCGGTACCGGTACCGGTAAATCATTTGCCTACCTGGTACCTGCTCTGTACTGGAATCATCTAAATGATAGACCGGTAGTGGTTTCAACCAATACTATAAATCTGCAGGAACAGATAATTGATAAAGATCTGGTTTTTTTACAGAAGATACTGCCTTTTTCTTTTGAGTCCAAACTCGTAAAAGGCCGAAGAAACTATGTATGTCTCCGAAAAGCTGATAATATGGAGAACAGGGTGGAGGAACTATTTTCTGAAGAACCGGAAAAACAGCAGCAGTTTGTAAAAATATTAAACTGGCTGCAGAACACCAAACAGGGCAGCAGATCGGATATTAATTTTATGGTACAGCAGGAGGTCTGGCATCAGGTTGTATCTGAAAGTGATGTCTGTATCAGCACCAACTGCCCTTTTTATGGTGAATGTTATTTTATGCAGGCCCGCCGAGAAATACATGAAGCAGATATTCTGGTGGTCAACCATCATCTGCTTTTAGCCGATGCCGGTTTAAGACAGGAAAACCAGAGCCTGCTGCCGGCCTATAAACATTTGATTCTGGATGAGGCCCATAATTTTCCCCGTACCGCCACTCATGAACTGGGAAGAGCTTTCCGTCCCGGCTGGCTGGAGAGGTTTTTTCAGAGAGTGGATACTTCCCGTTTTTCGCTTATTACCCGCCTGCGGAATAGAGTGGGAGCAATAGGTGAAAAGCAAAAAAAGGATATTATAAATTTGCTGGATAATATTATTTCCCGGGTTAAAAACTGCCGGGAGGTGGCTCAGGAATACTTTAATACCCTGGCAAATTTCTATGGCAATCACGGAGATAGAATGTATAGAATAACAGCTGATATTAGGGAAAAAGAATCCTGGACCCGGGTGCAGAGTCAGGGGGACAGCCTGTTAGGTCAGCTTTCAACCCTGGGAGTTAAACTTGATAAATTATATAAACAGATGAATTTTCTGGCTGATGAAAAACGGGAAGAATTTGAAGAACTTATACTGGAACTGGAGCTGGCCAGTAACAGGTGTCAGTCTTTTATTGAAACTCTTGACTTTAATCTGCAAAACCATACAGCAGAAAAAGAAGATTATGTCTTCTGGCTGCAGAAAGATGAATATTTTAAAGGGGCTCAAATAAGTCAGGAAAATGCTCCTCTAAATATTTCTGAACTGCTGCCCGAAATTCTCTGGGATCGGCTTTCTTCCCTTATAATAACTTCGGCTACCCTGACTATTAATGATAATTTTAAATTTTTCCGACAGTCTCTGGGGCTGCCCGGAGCCCGCAAACTGAGGGTTGATTCTCCCTTTGATTATAAAAAACAGGCCCGGCTGTTGATTCCCCGTGATATTCCCACCCCCGGGGCTGAAAAATTTCTGGAAGAAATAATTGAAGAATTTAAAGAAATGCTGGCTTCTTTTGGTGGTTCGACCATGGTGCTTTTTACCTCCTACAGTATGCTGAATTACTGCCTGGAGCACACCCGCCCTGACCTGGAACAGAAGGGTTTAAGAATTCTGGCTCAGGGAGAATTTCCCCGGCATTATATCCTGAATAATTTCAAGGCCCAAAAGTCACAGATTATTTTTGGAACTGTTAGTTTTTGGGAGGGTGTGGATATTAAGGGAGATGATCTGAAATACCTGATAATTATGAAACTGCCCTTTCCTGTTCCCAGCCGGCCGGTAGCTGCCGCCCGAAAAGAAAAGCTGGAGCAGGAGGGAAAAAATCCTTTTTATCATTACAGTCTGCCGCGAGCGGTGATCAGGTTTAAACAGGGGTTTGGACGTTTGATTCGTTCCCGAAAGGACCGCGGGGTTATTATCAGCCTGGACAACAGGCTCCTTCAGCGCTCCTACGGTAAAGTGTTTTTAAATTCTCTACCTGATGACTGTTCTGTGGAAGCTGTGGACATGGAATCTTTAAAAACGGTTAACTTTGATTAAGCTGGAAAAAACAGCTGCCGGATATTTTTTAAAGATCCGGTTTAATATTAATTATGAAAATATTAAGATATATATATTGGAACAAATAAAATTAAAAGGGAGAGTGAGATAAATGAAATACAGAAAACTGGGCAGAACCGGTCTTGAAGTTTCTGTTTATAGTTTTGGCGGGATCGTAGTTATGGACCATGAACAAAAGAGAGCAAATGAGATTGTAAGCCGGGCTGTAGAACGGGGAGTTAATCTGTTTGATGTGGGTCCCACCTACGGGAATGCCGAAAAAATACTGGGCCCTGCTCTGGAGCCTTACCGGAAAGAAGTGGTACTGACCTGTAAAACCGAGCCTGACCAGTCCAAAGAAGAGGTAAGAGAGGACATTGAAAAATCACTCAGGAGGCTGAAAACGGATTATTTTGATGTTTATCAGCTCCATGAAGTCACGGATAGGGAAACACTGAATCAAGCCCTGGCCCCGGGTGGAGCTCTGGAGGCTATTCAGGAAGCACAGCAGGAAGGATTGATCAATTATATTGGTTTTTCCGCCCACACCCAGGAAATAGCCCTGGAGCTGATGAAAAAATTTGATTTTGATACGGTTATGTTCCCCATAAACTGGAATTACTGGTTTAATGAGGCCCAGGGTCAAAAAGTTATTGCTGAAGCCCGAAAAACAAATAAAGGGCTTCTGGCCATAAAAGCTCTGGCCCAGCGTCAGTGGCAGGAAAACGAGGATAGAAAGGATTATATAACCTGGTATAAACCTGTTTTTGATCATAATGAACTATCAGAGCTGGCTTTCAGGTTTACCCTTACCCGGGATATAGATACTGCTGTTAGTCCGGGAGATGTCAGAATGCTTAACCGGGGACTGGATATTCTGGAAAAATATGAAAATAATCTCGAATTAACGGATTCTGAAATAGAAAAACTGAAAAAATATGTGAAGACCCACGGAGGGCAGCTGTATCCGATACCTCATTAAGCAAAAGGAGGAATTATCATGGTGTTCTATATTAAAACATATTTTATAGCTCTGGTAATATTTTTATTTATTGATGCTTTATGGCTTGGGTTTGCCGCACGAAAAATGTATCGTGAACAGATTGGTTTTATCTTAAAAGAACAATTCAATTTCACTGCTGCGGCTGTATTTTATCTGTTTTTTGTCATGGGTCTGGTCTTTTTTGTGCTTAGACCGGCTGATAGCTGGCAGTCTGCTCTGCTGGCAGGTATGTTTTTTGGAGCGGTGACCTATGGAACCTATGATATGACCAATCTGGCAACAATTGAGGGCTGGCCCGTGATGCTGACAGTTGTTGATATTGTATGGGGCACTTTTTTATGCGGTATTACCGCCTGGTTAACCTATTATTTGACAGGTATAATCTAAACTTGCCGGGAATCTCCTTCTATATAAAATATTATTTCTGAAATTGCTATTTTAAAAAAGCTGTGTTATAATAGGAATCATTCTTAAGCAGGGAGGTTTATCCAATGCGACTGGAAAAACTTGATGGCAGGACATTTTTTGCTGCCTTTGAATATGGGGCCCGGCTGGTTGAAGAAAAGAAAAATCATCTGAACAGTATAAATTTTTTTCCGGTCCCTGATAATGATACAGGAACCAATATGTCCAGTACACTTATTTCCACAGCCTTAAAAGTCCAGCCCACACCTTCAATAGATGAAACCTTTCAATCTATTGCCCGAAATATTATTACGACAGCCCGGGGGAATTCAGGATTAATTTTAGCTCAGTTTTTTAGTGGTTTGTACCGTAAAATGAATAATCATAAGAGGATAAATACCAGAGAGTTTGCAGAAAACATGAAACAGGTCATACCCTATATATATGACAATATTGAAGATCCCCGGGAAGGTACCATGGTTACCGTAATTAGAGACTGGGCCGAGAAACTGCCCGAACTGGCCAGCAATATTGATGATTTTGTTAGTTTGCTTGAATCTTCCCTGAAGACAGCCCACAGCTCTCTGGAAAGGACCAGAGAACAGCTGGAGATCAATAAAAAACACAATACAGTTGATGCCGGGGCTCAGGGTTTTGTAATTTTTCTGGAAGGTATTGTGAAATACTTACAGGGTAAGACAAATGATTACAATGACCTGCACCCGGCTGCAGGGAAACCTGGGACCGAGCAGAGAAAAGGAGCTGTGGATCTTCCCCAGGAAGAGATAGATTTTCGCTACTGTACTGAAGTACTGCTGGCAGGAGATCCGGACCGACAGGAGATTAAAACTTTAATCCAGGATCTGGGGGATTCTCTGATCGTGGTTTCTAATGGGGAGCTGGTTAAAATTCATATACACACAGATCAGCCAGCAGAAGTGGTAAACAGACTGAGGGAACGGGGAGTGATTAAGGAACAGAAGGTTGACGATATGCAGCGCCAGCAGGAGAGTGCCCAAAAGAAAGGTGCCACCACAGCTCTGGTAACAGATTCAATTGCTGATATTCCCCGGGAACTGATGGACAAATATAGTATTCATCAAATACCGCTGAACATTTTGATTGATGGTGTAAATTATCTGGATAAGCTGACCGTGACCGCAGATTACTTTTTTGATTATCTGAAAGAAGCTGATGAATTTCCCTCTTCTTCACAACCAACGGTTGATTATGTCTATAATTATCTGATGAATATTGCTGACTATTATGACTCCATAATAATGATATCTGTTTCCGACCAGCTGAGTGGAACCGGGCGGGCTTTTCGGTCCGCTCAAAAAAAGGTGCAGCAGGAGAAAAATATTGATATTTATTATGTGGATTCCCGCCTTAATTCCGGAGCCCAGGGACTTCTAGTTCTGAAAGCGGCAGAAGAAATTGCCCGGGGCCTAAAGCCCCAAAAGCTGGTTGAGAAAATCAGAAAGTACCGGGCTAATACCCGCATTTATGTTAATGTGAATACTTTTGATTATATGATTAAAGGAGGGCGGGTGAGCCCCCTAAAAGGAAGACTGGCCAATCTGCTGAATTTAAAACCCATTGTTTCTCTTGATGAGCAGGGAAAGGGAGCCATTGCCGGCAAAGCAATAACCGGCCGCGGGGTTAGAAAAAAAATAATTAAGAAAGCCCAAAAGATGAAGGAACAGACGGGTATTGAAAAATATGCCCTTGTTCATGCCGAAGCAGAAAATCTGGCATCTGAGCTGGCCGAAGAAATGATTGAAGTTACGGGTTTTGAATCCGAGTATATAATGGAGATTTCTACCATAGTGGCCCTTAATGCCGGTCCGGGTGCTGTGGGTCTAAGTCTTTTGGGGGGATCAGAATAATGAATTTTTATCTTGAACTGGCTCTGGTGCTTGCAGGCTATTTTACATTACTGTTTATTTTGGGTTCAGTCAAAAAAGACAATTCTCTGGTTGATATCGGCTGGGGGGCGGGCTATGTGGTCAGTGTATGGTACACTTTTTTGACTGCTGAAACCGGTTATATGGGTCTGCTTATGGTGTTTTTAATTTCGGTCTGGGGTCTGCGGTTAAGTGGGCATATATTAAAAAGAAAATTGGGCCGTCCTGAAGATTTCCGTTACCAAAAGTGGAGAGAAGAATGGGATTATTTCTATATAAGATCATTTTTTCAGATATATTTACTGCAGGGTTTTCTGCTGTATATTATTGTATATCCGGCGGTCAGGGTTATTCTGGAGGGAAGTGAGCAGCTTAATTTCTGGGTTGTAATCGGTATCCTGGTCTGGCTGAAAGGATTTCTATGGGAGACCATTGCTGATTATCAATTACAAAAATTCCTGGAAAATAGAGAGGATAAAAATGAAATTATGGACTCCGGTCTCTGGAAGTACAGCCGCCACCCCAACTATTTTGGAGAAACCCTGGTCTGGTGGGGCGTTTTTCTCATTGCTCTGGGAACAACTGACAGTATGTTGATCATTGTAAGTCCTTTTTTGATAACATATCTGATCCTTTATGTTTCTGGAGTTCCTCTCCTGGAAAAGAAATATGCTGACCATTCGGCCTATCAGGAATATGCCCGCAGGACAAATAAATTTTTCCCGTGGTTTAAATCACAGTAGATTGCGGATTTTTAAAACAAAAAGGAGTTTATTTATGAATGGTATAGTACATCAGGTTAGAGATGAAATCAGAATTATTGTCCGGGGGAAAACCATTGATATAATATTACCCCCCCTGGTATTTGGTATTATGAACAGTTTTGTTAGCCTCAATATAGCCATTTTTTTATCACTGGGTCTGGCTTTAACACTGGGGGGAGTGCGTCTTTTTCGCGGGCAGAAGTGGCATTATGCCCTGGGCGGGCTGCTGGGAGTCAGTCTGGCCTCGGGTTTTTCTTATCTCACTCAGAGTGCGGTAAATTATTTTATTCCGGCTATAGCCGGGACCTTATTTCTGCTTATTTTAACCGTGATCAGCCTGCTGTTAGGTAAACCCCTGGCCGCGTGGATGAGCCATATTGTTCGGGGCTGGCCGATAGAATGGTACTGGAGACATGATGTTGTACCTGCCTACCGGGAGGTAACATTTTTCTGGTCTGCTCTGCTGTTTATACGGCTTATTTTGCAGACAGTGCTTTTTTATACAAATGAAGTTATCACTCTGGCCTGGGTTACCAGTATCCTGGGTAGACCAATAACCATTTTAGTGCTGATTCTCAGCTATATATATGGAGTCTGGCGTCTTAAAAGATTGGGTGGTCCGGGAGTGGAGGAATACAGGCAGAGTAAAGAACGGCCCTGGGCAGGCCAAAAAAAGGGTTTTTAGCCTGGCCTGTAGACAACCTGACCCCGGGCGGGTACCGGGATTTTTAGATAATAATGTTCTTTATTAAGTTTCTGGACCTCTGCTGAATCACCTATCTGTTCCTGTGCTGAAGAATATATGCATTTAAAAATTTGCCCCGGGTCATGGAGGTTACTGTCCACCATGATGTGGGTTGTTTTTGTTTCCTCACAGCTGCAGTTAACAGCTAACAGGAATTCTTCTTTGCTGAAAATACGGGACCAGCCAATAATACCGGTATAACGGCTTTCTTCATTTTCCGGCCGGGGATATTGAAAATCATCAGCACCCGGTCGGGGAGATATTTCCCGGAGATACTGCCGTCCGGTCTGAAGAGGCAGATGTTCTTTTCTTAGTTTGGTTAATTTACTTATTTCTCTGTAGACCGGATGGTTTTCATTAAAGAAACTTTTCCGGGAGGTACGAAAGGCACCAAATTTACCCCCAAACATAGCTTCTCTAACATATTTATCACGGTCACCACTGCCATCAAAACACTGTTCAGTTCCATAATAAAGACAGGGGATACCCAGAGAAAAAAGATCAAGGAAAACTGCATTTGTTACCAGGGGAGCAGCTTCCTTCTGGGCACAGAATCTTTCCTTATGTTCCTGTTTATAAACCATGTCATGGTCATCAAGCATGGTGATAACATTGCTGTTATACCAGGTGTATTTTTGGTCATCCTGCAGCCGGGAATTTCTGAATATAGAGAAGTAATTTTCGGCAGGCTGCTGGCCTTTGACCACATCTTCCATAGTTTGCGGTATTTTGTTTATGCCCAGAGCTGCATTGAGTCCGGTTTTGTCCAGCAGTTCTTGAGCAAATTCTATACCTCCTGTAATTTCACCGACAATATAGAAATTTTTTTTACCCAGTGAGTAGGCAAATTCGTGAATTTCGGTGGTAAAAAACCGGGTTGCTCCCGGTGACAGATGTTTTACGGTATCCAGCCGAAAGCCATCCAGGTCGGCATAGGCAATCCAGTATTTATAACATTTGGTTAGTACTTCCAGGGCTGAAGAGGGCTTATAATTTTCATAGTCACCTTCACCGGTATTAATATTTTTCAGTGAAAAAAAGTCACCTTCAATATATTCAGGGTAACTGTCCCAGTTATCTATGTAACCTTTCCGGGAAAAAGTATCCAGCTTAAACAATTCCCGGGGCCAGACTCCTCCCTCCGGCCAGGCCCGATCACAATCCGGTTTTTCGGGGTCAATTGTAGGCTGACCTTCTTTGTCCCGGAAGCCTTCAACAGAATGAACATTACCATCATAGGCAGGTGCTTTTTTCTGATATTCAAAAACATCCCCACTGTGATTTAAAATAACATCCAGCAGGATGAACATGCCCCGTTTATGTGCTTCTTCAGTTAACTTTTTTAGGTCTTTTTGAGCTCCAAAATGAGAATCAAGAGCCAGAAAATTCTGGCTGCCGTAGCCATGATAATTTTCCGAAAAAGGAGGCTGTTTTAAAACAGGGCTGACCCAGATACCGGTTATGCCCAGCTCCTGCAGATAATCAAGCTTATTAATAAGCCCTTTTAGATTACCTCCATTCCATTTTTCTCCAGATTTATCCCATTCTTCTCGGTCTGCTTTGGTTTGTACTGCATTTTCATAATCCTTTTCTGGATCATAGAGCGGGTATTCATCTTTTGAGGCAAATCTATCAACCATAAGAAAATATAATATCTGCTCGGCCCATGACTCGGGAGAAGGATAATACTCCCTTTTGTTTATCAGCTTCTGCAAATTTATATCTGATATACTTTTCATTGTTAGGTACTCCCCCCATATCATGTTTTTATGTGTATTTGATTATCTCACAGAATATTTTATTTTTCAATTATAAAAATGAAAAATTTGGTCAAATTAATTGCTGTCCCACCTGTTGTTTCCAATTTATTGT
>PWDW01000059.1 GCA_003553225.1 Halanaerobiaceae bacterium | reverse complement strand
TTTAACAAAAAAACTATATATATTTACTTATTTATGTTAATTCTATCAAAAAGAATTATACCCGTCAATTAAACAAATTTAAATATTTATTTATGCCTTTTCTGTATTTTTAACTTTTAATATCCTTTTATTTTCTAAAACTAAGTATCCTGTCTCGATTTTTTAACATATAATCACTTTTACACAAAAAACAGGTGATACAAATCCCTGAACAAAATTTTTAGGAATTTATATCACCCTAAGGAGATAGATCATTATTATAAAAGTAGATAAAAATTTATATTGATTTTTTATTTAGCATCCCTCACTAATTCTTCAAATCCAGATAATTGCAGTTCATCGGCAAAATGACAGGATACATAACGACCTTCTTGGTTTTCAATCAATTCAGGTTCACTCTCTATACACCTGTCTTGATTATAGGGACATCGGGGATGAAGATTGCATCCAGTAGGGGGATCAGAGGGGTTCGGCACATCACCGGGAAGAGGTTTTCTTTGTTTAACAGAATGTGGATCTCCAATAGGAATTGAACCCAGAAGTGCTTCTGTATAGGGGTGCTGTGGGGTTTGATATATTTCCTTGGACCGAGCAATTTCTACAATTTTACCAAGATACATAACCATTACCCGGTCACTTATATGCTCAACCGCACTTAAATCATGGGCTATAAATAAATAGGTAAAACCAAATTCCTGCTGTAGATCTTCCAGTAAATTTAATACCTGAGCCTGAACAGAAACATCTAAAGCTGAAACAGGCTCATCACAAACAATAAGTTCCGGATTTAAAGCCAAAGCCCGGGCTATACCCACCCTCTGTCTTTGCCCACCACTGAATTGGTGGGGGTAACGATTAACCTGATATTTATTCAAACCAACCTTCTGCAGTAAATCTTCCACTCTTTCTGTCCTGGATTTTCTGCTGCCTATTTTATTCACTTTTAGGGGCTCGGCAATAATATCCCGGATAGACATACGGGAATCTAAAGAAGAAAAAGGATCCTGAAAAATCATCTGTATGCTTTTTCTTATTTTTCCCATTTCCTGGCGGCCTGCATGAACTATATCGGTGAATTCTTCATCTAACTTAAAATTTATTTGTCCTTCGGTAGGTTGATATACTCTTAGAATACAGCGTCCTGTGGTTGATTTACCGCATCCACTCTCCCCTACCAGACCAAGTGTTTCTCCTTCCTTAATAAAAAAGTCAACTCCATCCACAGCCCGTACATGGCCAACCACTTTTTGTAATATACCTTTTCGTATGGGAAAATATTTTTTTAAACTTTCAACCTTTAAAATAATATCGTCTCTCATACAACATCATCCTTCCTCTTCTCATACAACCAGCAGCTGGTAAATTGATTTTCACTAATCTGAATATCAGGTGGTTCCTGAGTGTGGCATATATTCATAACTTTTGGACAGCGGGGGGAAAAATTACATCCGGCCGGCAAATGCTTGAGATCCGGAACTGAACCTTTAATGGTTACCAGTCTCTTTTCCACACCAATCTGGGGAATGGAGCTTAGTAATCCCGCTGTATAAGGATGCTTATTATTATAAAAAATATCTTCAATAGTTGCCTTTTCTACTATCTTACCGGTATACATAACTATTATCCTATCAGACATTTCACCAATTACTTCCAGATCATGGGTGATAAAAATAATTGACATATTGAATTTTTTCTGCAGATCTTCCATTAAATTTAATATCTGAGCCTCAATTGTTACATCCAGGGCAGTGGTGGGTTCATCAGCAATTAACAAACTGGGATTACAGGATAAAGCTATGGCAATCATAACCCTCTGTCTCATACCACCACTCAACTCATGGGGATATTCATCTACCCGCTGTTCAGGAGAACCAATACCCACCAATCTTAACATTTCCACTGCTTTTTCTCGTGCTTCTTTTTGCCTGGATTGTTGATGTAATCTAACAGATTCCATAATTTGCTCTCCAACAGTGTATACCGGATTCAAAGAAGTCATCGGTTCCTGAAAAATCATAGCAATTTCATTGCCTCGTATTTTTCTTATCTTTTCTCCTCGGGGTGAAAGTGAGGTGATATCAACCGGTACACTGCTGTCTTTTTGATAGTAAAGTATCTTTCCGGACTCTATTTTCCCTCTGGGCTGAGGAACAAGCTGCATAATGGATAAAGAGGTAACACTTTTACCACATCCACTTTCACCAACTACACCCAGTGTCTCCGCCTGTTTAATATTAAAGCTTATATTATCTACCGCCTTAACTACCCCTTCTTCTTGATGAAAATATGTTTTTAAATTTTTTACTTCTAATAGATTTTTATCTGATGTATCCTTATTTTTGTTCAAATCTAATTCTCCTTTCATAAAAATAACCACTTGTTTACCAAATTAAATGATAAAATTGTTAAAGAAAAAAAACGATAATATAAAATTATCTAACTTCAGCTGTGGATTCTCGTTCAATTAATTTTGTAGATAATATTTTATGCCGATAATCATTTTCTTTTTCATTGATATTTTTTATCAGCAATTTAGCAGCTTCAATACCCAATTTATACATCGGCTGAGCAACAGTGGTTAGTGCTGGTTTAATTAAAGATGCAATATCAATATTGTCATGACCGACAATAGAAATATTATCAGGAATTTTAAAATTCTTTTCTTCAGCAGCTTTATATCCGCCCAGAGCCATTAAATCATTGGCAAAATATACAGCGGTAGGTTTTTCACTTAAATCCAGTAAAGACTTCATACTCTCATAACCTGATTTTTTAGTATAATCTCCCTGTTTAATCCATTTATTTTTTATTTTTAAATTATTTTCCTGTATAACCTTTTGATATCCTTCTTTCCTTTTAATACCGGTCTGAGTTTTTAAATCTCCCGTAACATGAGCAATTTTTTTATGTCCTTTTTTTATCAGATAATTTACCGCTTTACAGGCCGCATTAACATTATTTATAATCACACAGGAACTTTGAATCTCCGGTATAAATCTATCTATTTGCACAAAAGGAAACTGATCCTCCTGAAGTTTTATTAATTCCTGTTTGTTGTTTTTCGATAAAGATAATAAAATTCCATCCACCCTTTTGCTTCTCATTAAATCTATACTTCTCTTTTCTTCTTTCTTGTTATTCTGTGTTTCACAAAAAATAAGTGAATAACCCATTTTTTTGGACTGATTTTCACTTCCCCTTACTATTTCAGGAAAGTAAGGGTTACTTATATCGGGTATAATCAAACCAATGGTTAGGGTTTTATTTTTAGCCAGCCCCCGGGCTATTCCATTGGGCATATAATCTTCCTCTTTGATTATTTTTTCAATTTTTTTCTTGGTCTCATCATTAACATCAGGTTTATTATTCAATACCCGGGATACGGTGGCAGTAGATACACCTGCTTTTTGGGCAATATCTTCTATAGTTTTGTCCATAAATTTATTTCCCCTTGTTTTCCAATCTGCCGGTGACTGCTGACAGCCACCGGCAGTTTTAAATGCAAATATATTAATTGATAAGTGTGGACTGCTTATAAAATCTATCAACCAGGTCCTCAATTGAAAATTTCTCTTTTCCCTTTAGGTAGGTTAATACTGTATCGTTGAAATTATTATACCAGTAGTCAGGAAGCTTCTCAATACCAATTAAGGCACCGGCAATACTGCCCGCTGTCGCGGCCGTGCAATCATTATCTAAACCCATGGCCACAGTTTGTCCTATCACATCTGTGAAATCCCGCTCCCCAATAGTTAATCCCCATACAGTCAAACAGGCATTATTTATTGTATGCACCGGATTCATACCTTTAAATCTTTCTTCCACTGCATCCCGTGCTGTACGGTAATTATTTATTTCCGGAGCTAAATCAAGAGCCCATTTTATTTCCCGGGCCAGGGCACATTCTTCTGGTATCTCTGTTAAACCAATTTCTATGGCCTCAACAGCATTATCAACAACAAAAGAAGCTGCGATAACAGCCGAAAAAAACATTTCTCCATATATGCCCTGTCTGCGGTGGCTAATAAAAGCATCTTTATACGCCATTTCAGCGGCTTTTTCCGGATTGCCCGGCGCTAAATATCCCCAGGGATCAGACCGAATATATGCTCCGATCCATTCACAAAAAGGATTATCTTTTTTGCCCGATTCTGAAGGAGCAACTCCATCTTTTAAATTTCTTAAAGCAATTTTTTCTGCCGTTTCTGCATAGGGTAAATACTTTAACCAGCCGACACCTACGTCCTTTATGGAAAAATCCAGACCATAATCTTCAGCAATTAAAAGACCCAAAATCGTATAAGTAATATCATCATCTACAGGGACCAGGTTGAGTTTGTTCTTTGTATATTCTTCTCGTTTGCTTACTCGGTATCTTTTTTGATAGGGGTCAGGCACATAAGCCCAGTAATCACGAGGGGGATAATCTATCCCATTTTCCCGGGCCAGCCTTTTCATTTTATCAATAGACCAAAATTCAACAGGGGCTCCCAGGGTACAGCCGGCAAATCTGCCGTTAAGAGCACCTGCAAGTTTACTTTTATATTTATCCTGGGGAATGCTATCTACCATTTTTCTCGGACCCTCAGGACGCAGTTTTTTTATTTTGTCCAGTACATCCGGCTCTTTTTGTTTTAATTTTTCATCAGGAGAGATGTTTTTTAACTGCTCTATACCCGAAGAAATACTGTCATCTATTATATTAAGAATTTCCTGTATATTTTCAGAACCATATTCATGTTTTAGTTCGGCATAGCACTGCAAAAGAACCCCTTTGTCTATTGAATAATCGGGACTATCAGCAAAACCTGCTGTAAAATTGGGTATGTCAGGATATTCCTTATTCACTTTAATTCCTCCCTAGATTATTAATTAATAGCGCGGGGAAAACTTAAACCCCGCGCTTTTACTAACAAGACTTAGGACAAATAAAACCTATTCTTCAGTCATAAAATACTGAGCCGGAAGTACCTGTCCTGGATATGATTGGGTCCAGGGATAGACTCTGCCGCCCCACTCTAATTCCTCAGCATAGGGGACATTATGGAAATTGTTTTTCACAATTCCCGGAGAAGCCGGTGGTGTACCCACAGTACCAATCCAGAAAGGCCCCTCCTCAATGTGAATATCAATCATATCAAAAACAAGCTGATCTCGGGCATAGGAATCAGGTTCCTCCATAGCCTGAGCCATTAACTTCTGTAACCTATCCACTGCACTACCAGGTTCGGGAACCATAAAGGGTGGTTCTCTGTCCCTGGGATCTCTGTCCAATTGAGCTTCAATAAGGTCCGGATCATGTCTAAGAGCAAAATACTGACCTTTTAGACCTTCCCAGTATTCACCCCAGAAGGGAGCCAGCCATACCGGAAAAGTAATATTATCATGTCCTTCTTCATTCCCTCTATTACCCAGAATATCATAAGTCTGTTCGGAATCCATAATACCAAGCTGAGCTCCAGCTACAGTATTAATCTCCGTATTCAATCCTACATCCTGCCAGAATTCCTGTGTCATCTCATTGATATCGAAATACTCATCTCGAGCACCAGAAGACATGTCTATTCTTAATACTAAACTTTCACCATTTGGTAAATCTCTCCAGCCATCACCGGTCTGATCAACAACACCAATCTCATCCAGCAGTGAACCGGCTTTTTCCGGATCATATTCAACATAAGAATCACGCCATTTTTCAAACATTTCTCGGCCTTCTTCAGTTCTTCTGTACTCAATAGCTGCCGGATGATAGGTACCGGTTGTCGGGTAACCTTCTCCGAAATAAAGGGTGTCAATCATTTCCTGTCTGTTTAGAGCATGGGAAAGTGCTCTGTTAAATTCCGGGGTATTATAAAGCTCTTTTTTGTCCGGATCCTGATGTTCACGATTAGGATAATAGGTGAAAACGGCACCAGAGCCACCACCCCAGCGAATTGTTCTATAATTACCACGCTCTTCTGATTGTAAGACCAGAGGCAGTTCTCTTACAGAAAAGATATCCGGTCGGGCAGGAGTTAACAAATCAGCCTGACCCTCCATCACTCTCAGCTTCATAACTTCGGCATCAGCTACATATCTCATATCAACTTCATCTATATAGGGCAGCTGGTTTCCTGCAGTATCTACCACCCAGTAATAGGGATTACGTTCCCACCTCACTCTTTCCCCAACTTCTTCTTCCACCAGCATCCAGGCTGATAAAACAGGTACCTCAGGATTTAACAGAAAGTTGTCTTTTTCTTGTACTGTAACATAATCATCATATTCATCTGAATATCGGGGATGAAACTGTTTCAGATAATGACTGGGGGCAATTGTATAAGACCTCAGCTGTCCATCACACCAGATTGCTAATCTTTCTAGCAATAAAGGAGATGATACGGCAAAATTCATCTGAAAGGTATAATCATCAACTATATTTAACTCCATGCGCTCCCCATTAGGAGCCCGGCCCCATTCCGGTATTGATTCTGCATGACCTGGATCCTGAGCCATATCTTCCCACCAGAATCTGATGTCTTCAGTGGTAATTGCTTCCCCATCAGACCATTTTGCACCTTCACGCAAATGAAAGGTCCAGGAGGTTTTTTCTTCATTACTATCCCACTCCACAACTATATTGGGAGCAATTTCAGTACTATCTTTGGTCCAGCGCACTAAGGACCAATCATAAAGATAATTTGCCCAGAAAATCCAGTCCTGGGATGTACTGAAACGGTGCCAGGTACCACCATATTCTCCTATTTCGTGCCAGGGTTCAATAACCATAGGGTTTTTAGGTAATCTGTCTTCAACATCAGAAATTTCTCCGGCATCCACCATCTCCTGCAGCATGGGAGCCTGATTATACTCATCAATAACAGTATCCAGAGCTTCTCCTTTTACAGCTAGGGCAGCAGATGACAACAATACCAGAAGAGACATAGTTACAAGCAGAGAAATCACTTCTTTTCTTGATAACATTTTTTTCCTCCTTTAATTTATACTATTATTTTTGGTTAAACTGCTAACCCCCTTTCTAATAAATTCAGTTTGTATATATTAAAAATAGAATTTTAACATAATTCTATTTTTAATTTCTGTAAATAAGTAATGATTCATTGTATTTCAAACATTTCTCTTAAAACAGATAATCAATATTTTTAAGAAGAAAATGGATCTGCAGCATCTCTAAATCCATCTCCCAGAAAGTTAAAGGCAAGTACTGCAATTACTACAAACAAACCGGGGATCATGATCCAGGGATAATTTATTACCACATTAACCCGCTGTGATGCTTCCAGTAAAGTTCCCCAGCTTACCATAGGTGGCTGAATTCCTAACCCCAAGAAACTAAGAGCAGTTTCTGCTATGATCATTGCGGGAATGGAAAGAGTTCCGATAACAATGATATGACTGAAGGCATTGGGAATCATATGATGCAGAATAATATATAAATGTGAAGCACCACCAATTCTAGCAGCGATAGTATATTCGGATTCACGAAAACTCATAACTTTTCCCCGTACCTGTCTGCCCAAACCAGCCCAGTTTCTCAAAGCAATAATAATTGAAATACCAAAAAATATTCTTATAGAACTCCAGTCCTGAGGTAAAGCCGCTGCAAGGGCAGCCCATAAAGGAATTGTGGGGAAAGACAGAAGTATCTCAATAATACGCTGTATAATTTGATCTATTATACCCCCCATATAACCAGATAAAGTCCCGAAAAAAGAACCTAAAATGATGGTTAAAGCAACACCGACCAGACCAACTGTAAGAGAGACTCGTCCTGCATGAACTATTCTCGAAAAAATATCCCTGCCCATACGATCACTGCCAAAAATAAAAAACATATCTTCCTCTGATTCTAAACCCATAAAATGTATATCAGTATCCCAGAAACCTCCCAATTTATATGAAAAACCCCGATTGAAAAAATAAATAAACTTTTTTTCGTCATAATTGGGAGTGTATTCATATTGAAAAGTTTCAAAATCAAGTTCCATATCATAGGGGTAAACAAAAGGTCTTAAATTAAAATTTCCATCGACATCAAAAAATCTGATTCTCTGTGGAGGGGCATACATGTTGTTTCTATCCTGCTGAAAAGGAGGATGGGTAGAAAAAAGATTAGGGAAAAATACCATAGTAATATACAAAATTATAAGGACAAAACCGGCTGCAATAGCAAGCTTGTTTTTGAAAAAAGCTCTTTTCATCAGCTGAAAACGACTTAATGATTTAATTTGCTGTATATCTGGATCTATATTTACCTCTTTTTGCCCTTCCGGACTGACAGCTGGTTCTCTGATTTCTGAATTTGACATAACTTCTTTCCTCCTCTATTCGTATCTAATTCGTGGATCAACCAGGGCAAGTAAAAAATCTGCAACTAAATTTCCGAAAATCAGTAAAAATGAAACCATCATCAAAAAGGTACCCGCTAAATACATATCCTGCTGGGCTAAAGCTTCAAAATACATAGGGCCCACTGTGGGCAAACTCAAAACTATTGCTACAATCATGCCCCCGGATATAATTTGCGGAAAAGTCATCCCCAGCTGCATAATTAAGGGATGAATTGCGTTTCTAACAGCATGTTTATAAATGACAATATTTTCCTTTAGGCCTTTGGCACGGGCAGTCTGAATATACTGCTGGTTTAATATATCCAATAAATTCCCTCTCATTATTCTGATTAAGGTGGCTGTTCCCGCGGTGCCCACAACAATTACCGGAATCCAAAGATGTTTTAGTAAATCAATAAATTTACCGATACTCCAAACCGCATCACGATACTCCATAGAAAATAAACCACCTACTGTATGACCCAGGACTCTTGCTGATATAACCATAAAGACCAGCGCCAAAAGGAAGTTAGGAATGGAAAGTCCCAAAAATCCAAAAAAGGTAAATATATTATCTCCAATACTATATTTATTTACCGCTGAATATATACCAATTGGGAGAGCCACCAACCAGGTAAAAATTAAAGTCGAGGTGGAAAGAATTACAGTATAACCCAGTCTTGACCAGATAAGATCTGAAACCGGTCGTTCATACATAAAGGATATTCCAAAGTCACCACGAATAAAACCACTAATCCAGTTCCAGTACTGGTAATACAGCGGCTGGTCTAAACCAAATCTTTGTACAATAGCCTGTCTTTGTTCCATTGCGGTTGCTGTCCCCATAGATTGAAGTTCAGCAATATATACATCTAAATAGGTCCCGGGAGGCAGATTAATTATGATAAAACCAAGTATAGAAACTACAATCAAAGTAAAAATCATATAAAAACTTCTTCTAACTAAAAATGCCGTCATAGTTTAACCTCCACCTTGAAATTTTAATATCCAAATTATCAAATTTTTGTGAAAAAAATTTCATTTTAATTTTTGTGAATTATTTCCAGCTCTTTATCACTGAATGAATTTTGAGCTCCCGGTTTACAGACCGAAATACCGGCAACTTTATTGGCAAAAGAAATTGCTCGCTCAATCTCCCAGCCCTGATTAAGGGCATAAGCAAAAGCACCGGCTAAAGCATCTCCCGCACCTGTTCTATCCACAACATTTTCTACATCATAAGCCTCATATTTTTTTCTCTCCTTTTGTGAAATAAATTCAACTCCTTCTGCCCCCCTAGTATATATTACTGATTTCACCCCCCAATTCAGAAGAGTCTTCATTTTTTCCTGGACAGTAACACAATCTTTACACAATTTATGCAGTTCATTTTGGTTGGGTAAGATATAATCAATTTTACCGTATATTCCTTGCGGCAGTTTTTTTGGGGGAGCGGGATCCAGAATAATAGTTGAATTCTCAGCAATTTCAATAGTTTTTATTATAGTCTCTTCCGGTATTTCCATCTGCAGTAAGATTATGTCTTTATCTTTTATAATTTCTTCCAGATTTTCAATCTTTTCTGCTGTCAATTCATAATTGGCTCCCGGAACCACAATAATTTTATTTTCCCCCTTATTATCAACATTTATACTAGCAATACCAGTACTGGTTTCAACCTCATATAAACATTCAATATTAACCCCATTTTTTTCAAGATTGTGTTTTAAGATTTTACCATAATGATCTTTCCCACAGGCTCCTATAAATAAAACTTCTTGTTCTAAACAGGCTATATTTAAAGCCTGATTGGCCCCCTTACCACCCGGTATCTGAGAAAAATCATTTCCAATTACTGTTTCTCCAGGCTCGGGAAACTTTTCGGTATATGTAACTAAATCCATATTTAAACTACCTACCACAGCAATACTCATATGTATTCTCTCCTTTTTCAAATAAATTTAATATATTTTCAACATAAAGATGTTTCCCTATAACTATTATAATAATATAATGAAAATATAAAAGTTTTAAAATCGTAAGCGCTTACATTAATTATAAAAAATTTTTTATTTTGATAATTTTAATTTATCACTTTAAATTCTTTCATGCAAATACAATTTATCACTTTATTGTAGATAAAACATAATATACTCTCTCTATCTTATTTATACTTCTTCATACTTTAAAATCAATCTTTGAAATAATTTATTAAAATTTTAAATATATTGTCCAATATTTCATTTGATCTATCAACAATTTATTAAAACGCAAAACATTATGTTAATATAATTCCCGGCAAAAAAACCTCCCGGTGCCGGGAGGTAAAAATTGCCGGGTCCTGCAGTTTTTTCACAGCTGTTAAGATTCTGTTAACAGCCATCTTATACTTAGAATAACATTTTTGTTATTTTATCTGATTTGGACAAAGAAAACTCCATCTATATTTTTGATTTAAGTGGAGATTCACTTGACCTCAGCTGATCACAACAAACCCTCAAGAAAATTAAAATAGATCCTGTTTTGTTTTTTTATACAGGCTAAAGTATTCATCAGCTGTGGGGAACTTACCGCTGACGGCAGCAGCCGCAGCGACCTGGGCACTGCCCAGATATGTTCGAGAATCAGCCGGTCCTATACGTGACCGGTAGTTACGGGTGGTGGTGGTCAGAGCCACGGCTCCGGAGCCGATCCTGCGTTTGTTACCCATACACAGACCACAGCCGGGCATAATTATAGTTGCACCTGCTGCCGAAAGAGCGCCCAGGCTGCCATCTTCGGCCAGCTTCTGATAAATATCACGGGAGGCGGGACAGACCACAAAATTAACACTCTGGGGTACCTTTTCTCCCTTTAAAATCCGGGCTGCTTTTTGAATACTGTTCAAATCTCCTCCCACACAGCTGCCGATATATATTTCATCAAGTTCAGTGCCACTGACCTCCGATAGATAGGCTACATTATCCGGATGGTGCGGCTTAGCGACCAGAGGCTGGCTAACTTCCTGAAGAGGTATTTCCACTACCGCTTCATATTCTGCTCCCGGATCAGCCTGGGGTAACACCGGATCCTCCAGATACTCGGTTATAGATTTTATGGTATTAATTACTGAAGGAGAAGTCCCGGCATCAGGACGTGACTTTAAATACTCTAAATTTTTCTCAATCTGTTCCAGGGTTGTTTCATCAGGAGGTATTGTACCGGCCGAAGCACTTCTTTCGGCCACAGCATTGGTCAGGATATAACGATCAGTTCCTGACAGAAACTCCAGACCCTCCATCTCAATAATTCGGCCATTATATACCTCTTTACCACAGGTCTGTTCGGCATATATCACCAGGGTGGAAACTAAATCACGGGCGGTAATTCCCTCTGGAGGCCGTCCCCTAAAAACCACCTTGACTGACTGATCCATGGTCAGGGACTGTTTGCCATATTTCATGGCTCCGGCCACAATATCTGAAGCAGCGGGAAAAGAAACTCCCCGCGGGGTTCGGGTATGGGAATCACCACCCACTATAACATCAGTGGGCAGTACAAAACGATTACCGATAGTATGGATAATACCTTCTCCCGGTTCCAGACAGACCCCACCGCGGGTGGTGACAAACTCACTCAGCTCCCGATGTAAATCCCGATCTTCACTGGAAGGACACTCCCCGGTATGACACAGAGACTGTATTACAAACTCAGCTCCAAAATCACCTCCGGCCATGGCCTGATATTCATTATTGGTCATCGGGCCGGTGGTATCCTGGGTAAAAACACCTCTGACCCTTATCTCTGCGGTCTCTCCGGGCTGAATGGTGTCTTTCCCATCAAGCCGGTTCCACCCGGCAATCTTCTGAGCCAGAGTCTGGGGTACCTCTCTGGAAACAGCAGGAGGAGAAAAAAAATCAGGTATCCGGTCCTCATTGAAAGAAAACCCTTCTTTTCGGCAGAAATCAACCGCCCATTTCTGCAGTTCATTTCCAGCATCAAAATATTTCATACCCCCGGCGGCAATTTTTTCCAGGGCAAAATCTTCGGGCAGCTCGACCGAAACTGTAAAATCATCATTAACTGTAATCTGCTCTTTTTTTAGGTCAATTAACAGCTCATCCCCTTCCCGGATCTGTCCGGTATCAGCAGTTAAAGGCAGAACTCCGGAGGCAATTAGTGATTTTTTAAATATAGGAGCAATACTCTCAGCAATGACAGCTCCTCCCTTTTTAATCTCCGGTTCTCCGGGAACCGGCTCTCCCAGAACCTGAAGCACTGTATAGGTGGCCGATTTACGGGAAGAACCCTCACCCAGGGCCTGACCGGCAGTTAAAAAGACAGCTCCGGATTTCTTTTTCAGCTCTTCCAGCCGTTCCAGAAAATCTTCTTCATCCTCACGACCTTCCATTATATGCAGAGCATGTCGGGGCTGATCAGTTCGGGAATCGGCATGTTTGGAAGGACTGAGATGTCCGGTTGTTATATTATCCCCAACCTTCATGGTATGACCCCGGTACTCATCGGGCAGTGACCACTCCCGGGCAAATTCTCTTTCAGCCCAGCTTAAAATTACCTCCCGGGCCTGCTTTTTTTTCGGGGCCAGTTCGGCCAATTTCTGGAATTCCTGTTTATTTATTAAAACAGTCTTTTTTAAAATAGCAGCAATCTCATCAGTATAAAAATCATCAGCCATTACATCTAACAAATGATTGGTGGCCGCCCCACCTTTCATGTCCGCCAGGAGTTCTAAAGCTTTTTTGGGGGCCAGATATTTATTTTCTCGCTCTCCATAGATGATTTCGGCCAGACCTTCAGCCTTGGCCTGAGAGGCAGGAAAAGTTCCCCTCCTCACTTCTTCACTTAACAATCGTATAAGCAGATCATCAACATATACTTCCCTGAAGACCTTAAATGTTTCTTCTTCCAGATCCGGCAGGGACAAAGCGGCAAAGATAGTTTTTACTTCCTCTTCCCCAAGGGGGCGGGGGGGTAGATCATATTCTTTTTTCCTTTCCTGGGCCCGGTCCCGGTAATCCTCTAAAAATGAAATCAACCTTTTTTTGATTTTTCGCTCGGGATTATTATTCTGCTGCTGTTTGCTCATTTGATAACCTCCATTCGTTGAATATCATATTGGATTAGAGTGCTGTTACTGCTCTGATAATCATTTTGGAGCTGCTATTTTAAAAAACTAATAAAATTTGTGTAAAGCTTTTCCGCCCAGATAATCACACCGGTCACCCTGATTTATATCCTCCTGGGTCAGGTGTTCCTTAATCATATTCTCAATCTCCTGTTTATTATAATCCCAGTTCATAAAAAGTGTTTTCTCCCGGGGAGCCCGGCCTACAAGCCTCTGGATGGCAATATCGGGGGCCAGATAAGCAAGAAAAGTAACCACCCGGTTCACATATTCATCTGCAGCAGTAATTTCTATTTCTCCCTTTTTATACAGCCGGGCATAGGTGGTGTTTTTTTCAATATAAAGATTGTGCAGTTTTACCGTATTGACGTTCAGAGCCGACATGATTTTAGCATTTTCAATTACATCATTCAGGGTTTCACCGGGCAAATTCAAAATCAGGTGGACTCCCACCTCTATATCATATTTGCGGGCTGTTAGCACGGCATCAATAAATTCGGCCAGGGTATGACCCCGATTACAGGACAGCAGTGTATGATAGTTTGCAGTCTGTAAGCCCAGTTCAACGGTCAGTTCACAATCCTTTCGCTCAACCATTTCTTTTATCTCACCCAGATATCTGTCACTTACACAGTCCGGCCGGGTGGAGAGGGCGACCTCCACTATATCTTCAATTTCCAGAGCCGGGGCAATATTTTCTTTTAGCTCCTCTAAAGGCAGATAGGTATTTGTAAAATTTTGATAATATGCTATAAACCTGTGGGCCCCATATTTTTGCCCAATAAAATCCTTCAATCCCAGAAGCTGTTCTCGTACAGATTTTGAACCACTATCTTCAAAGGCGGCTCCATCGGCACCACAAAAATGACAGCCCCCGGTGCCCAGATTACCATCCCGGTTGGGACAGGTGTAATCCAGATTTACCGGAAGCTTATAGGTTTTTGCACCATATTTGTCTTTTAAAAAATCTGAATAACGGTAATAGCGGCTCATTTAGGCCTCCCTCTCCTGATAAAATTTAGAGCGGTCTTTTCTGTATCCCCAGCACCTGAGGAGGTTCCGATTTCTGATTTATAAAGTGATAGTGCAGAACATTGTAGGCACTGTCATCCAGCTGAGAACAGAAATCATAAAGCCGGTTTTTCTCTTTGGCACCTCCCTGGTGAGCGGTATATACAACCAGTACAATAAGCCCCCCGTTTTTCAGAAGTCTCAACCCTGCTTTCAGGGCGGCAATTGTGGTTTGGGGTGTGGTAATCACTTCTTTGTTTGAGCCGGGCAGATAACCCAGATTAAAAAGCACACCCCCCACCTCATTCTCAATATAGGAGCCCATCTCTTCATGCCCATCATGAATTAGCTTTACCCGTTCGGTAAGATTTTTCTGCTGCAGCTTATGGCGGGTTTTCTTTAGGGCAGTTTTCTGAACATCAAAACCCCACACCAGACCACTCTCACCCACCAGCCGGGCCAGAAAAACCGTATCATGGCCATTACCAACCGTGGCGTCCACGACCCGGTCTCCCTGATCCAGATGTCTGCTGAAGAGAAAATGAGAAAACTCTACTCCCTGCTGAAATCCGGAGCTCATATCCTGTCACCGGCAGTCTGTTTTTCTTCCTCCAGAGAGTTTATATAATCACTGATTCGCTGGACCTGCAGACAGAAGGCCTCCAGCCGGGCTTCAATAACCTGAGGGAAGGGATTACCGTCTGTTTCGATGGCCAGAAACGGAAGAGAAGAAAATTCATCCAGCACCTGGCTGGTGAGCTCATCATCAGAAATTTTTCTTTTCTGTTCTTCCAGAGTATCAGTTATAATTGATTCCGAAACCCGATTGGGCATACAGCCAAAGGGGCCGATGGCAATCATGCCGTGAACTTCTTCAATTATCTCCTCCACAGAAGCTCCAATCGTCAGCACAGTCTCTCCTGTTAGCTCTTCTGACATTAAATCATCGGCGGCAGCAATGATCTCTTCTACATCTGTTACCCGGTATTCATAAAGATCGGTTTCAGCCCAGATCTTTTTCACATCACGCTCCACTTTTTTCTTGTAGGTGCTTTCCAGCTGAACCTTTATCCGCTGCATAAAAGAAGGCTGGGGGTCCAGCATTTTACTTTTCAGCAGATAATCAATATAATGCAGCCACTCATTAAAGGGTGATACCCTGGTTATAATTCCTTTTTCAGCCAGTTTTTCAACCAAAAACTGGCGGGAAAATTCATCATTTCTGACATAAACCTCACCGGTGAGGCCAACTTTGGGAGCCTTCTCTAATGGGGTCTCAACTTCAATGTCGGTTAACCGGGCTGCCTGCTGTTTCATAACCTCCTGGACCCGGCGCGGTGAATCCTGTTTTAAGGAGTTAAACACTTCGGCCCGAACATCATCATAAATTTCTTCTGCCTGCCGGGGGTTTTTACTGAGGGCAAGAACAGAACTGTGAATTTCATTAAATATATCGGCCATTATCAGCGACCGCCAGGCCCGCCGCCGGCAGCTCATGCTCAGTCCTGCATAGCCATTGGTTGAGGTTAAACTCATTATACCCACATTTTTAATTTCTTTATCCTCGATCAAATTTTTCATTAGTACATTATACTGACCAAAACGGCAGGGACCGGATGCTTCCGGCATAAAATAAACCAGCAGACTGTCATCCTCTTTTTCTTCTTCAATATATCTCAGCAGGCTGCCCAGAGTTAACAGCAGAGGCAGACATTCTTTTCCGGTTGCATTGGAGCGGCCCAGATTTAGTTCTTTTTCACCGGGTCGGGGACAGGTTTTAACATTGATCCCCTCATATTCAAGTGCAGCCTGCAGGGCTGAAGTTAGACTGCTGCCCATCGACGGAATTAAAATCTGCACCCGATCATCTGTCAGATCATATTCACGGTTATTCTCATCAATAATTTTTAGAGGAGCCTCTTCATCTTCTACTCGCAGGGGCTGAAACTCTGAATCTGGTTCTATGTCATAACCCTCCCGGATCAATTCCCGGTAGCTGTCTACCACATCCAGAAAAGCTTCAATGCGGGTATTAAGTCCTGCATCGGCGGTATGACTGTCCAGCTGCAAAGTCAGGGTTGGTTTGCGTCCGTTTTTGCGGCGGAAATAACTGACCAGAAAAGAATCCGGTCCACAGCTGAAATTGGTTATGAACAGCCCAAAAAGCTGAGGATGTTCACTGACAAAATCTGCCGCCCGCAGCAGGATCTGACCCATAGACCAGTACATTTTATTATATTTTTTCTTATCATCCAGAGGCAGCATATCAAAGGGAATAATCATTTCTCCCTGAGAAGAAAATTTATGGGGGATACCCATATTGGCCTCATCGGCAAAAGCATTATAGGGGCGACCAAAGGCAACTACTGCTTTGCTTTCGGGATCTTTTTCCAGTTCGGCCAGGACCTCCTGTCCCTTGTTCTCAAGGGCTTTTTTGAATTCTTTTTGTGCCTTAAGGGCTTTCTGAAACGCAGCTTCAGCAGCATTCCGACTGCTGCCCATCTGAACCGCGGTTTTTATAAAATCCTCCTTTACCTCTGAATACCCCTTCTGAAAATCAAGCACAGGTGTAAAGACATGATCCTTTTGCAGCTCATCCCAGGTGGCCTGCAGATAATAGGGTTCACTCTGGGCCATGGGGCACAAAATACTGGTATCCGGACTGTTCTCAACATACAGCCCTTTAATATGGGGTAAAAATATATAATCAGGATCCTCTTTGATTAAATTATCCATATAACCATGACTTATTTCTACGGGATAACAGAAAGCAGAAGAAAGTTTCTGGACTCCCTTTTCACTAATTTCTTCCGGTAGAACAACTTCATAGCCCAGCTCCGCAAAAAATCTGGAATACAGGGGTAAAAGCTGGTTGGTCATCAAAGACCGGTTGATTCCCACCTGTCCTTTTATTTGTTCATGGCTCTCAGGATGGTAAAAATAATCTTCATACAGCATTTTCTGTCTTCTGCGCACCAGATCCAGTTTTTGAATATCATACTCAACATCGCGATTTATATTGGCATATTTATTACAGATTCCACCAAAAGGATATTTCTCTCCTTCAATATTCAGTACATTTATTTTACACTTCCGGTCACAGCCTTCATCTCCACCAGCACATACAAACGAATTTTCTCTTTTCACCTCACGGTCGGCCAGTTCCTTTAGGTCAAACTCAGCCTCATCAACTAATCCCAGTTTCAGGTGCTCTTTGACCACCAGGGCCACACCAAAAGCACCCATCAGACCCGGTTCCGGGGGCACTATTATTTCTTTTCCGGTCAGAGCGGCCATGGCCATGGGGACCGCCCGGTTATAACAGACCCCACCCTGCATAAAAACTTTTTCACCTATCGGCCGGCTTCCTTTAACCCGATTTTTATAGTTCATACAGATAGAATAAACCAGTCCGGCACAGATATCCTCTATTTCATATCCTTCCTGAATTGCATTTTTAATGTCACTGCTGATAAAGGCTGCACACTGGTCACTGAAGTTGGGAGGATTACCACCCTGGAGGGCAATATCGGCAATATCCTCCATCGCAATATTGAGTGATTCTTCAGCCGATTCCTCCAGAAAAGAGCCTGTTCCGGCCGAACAGGCTTCATTCATGGCATAATCTGTGGGCACCTTGTTCACCAGATAAGTGTATTTGGCATCCTGGCCTCCGATCTCAAATATGGTATCCACGTCTTCATCAAAATATACAGCACCCTCAGCATGGGCAATTATTTCATTTATCACGGAATCTGTGAGGGCATGCAGCCCGGCAATCTTTCTTCCGGAGCCGGTCACTCCCAGACCCACAATATGAAAATTTTTGTCTTTGAGCCTGCTGTGCAGCTCCCGGTAACAGCGGCGGGAGGCATCTACCGGATCCCCACTGGTCCGCAGATAAACAGAATCGATAAGGCTGTTATCCTCTTCTTTGATCAGCACTGCTTTGGTGGTAGTTGAACCGACATCCAGGCCCAGGATACATCTTTCCCCCTCCTGAGTTATCTCCCCTTTTTCCATATCATAAAATTTAACCTGATCCCGATAATCAGACAGCTGAGGTAGAGAATCAAATGAATCCTGTTCTTTAACCAGCAGCTGATCCTTTTGGGCCGGGGCCCCATTTTCAGATGCCCACAGGGCTGTACCCAGAGACTCAAAATAACAGGCTTCATCGGGAATAATAACTTCATCAAGCTGTTTTTGTAAATATTCAACCATGATATTGTTCTGGCTGGTCCCTCCGACCAGCATTATTTTGCGTGCCTGACAGTTATTCAAAAGTTCAAGAATTTTTTCGGCCATCATCCGGCACAGACCACCCGTTATTCTGCCCTTGTCTTCTCCCTTATTAAGGGCATGAGTGCAGTCACTTTTGCAGAACACAGAACAGCGGCCGGAAACAAGATAAGGATCATCGGTCCGGGCCAGATCCATCGCTTCCTCAAGGTCCAGATTCATTCTCTTAATCTGCTGCAGGAAAAATTCACCGGTCCCGGAAGCACATTTATTACCGGTATAAACATTCTTTATTTTACCTCTCTCATTTAACTCATAGGCCAGGAAAGTCTCGGCCCCGGCACTAACCACTGCATCAACAGCTCCATTTTTTTCGGCAACATGTCCATAAGCCAGTTCAACAGCTTCTGCCTCGGCAATAGAGGGCAGATCAACCATAGACTTAAATTTGCGGCCGGTCACCGCATAGTAATCTTCATTAAGCAGTCCATTATCCTGCATTAACTTCTGAAGTGATCTGCGGACATCACCCTCATGGGTGATCCGATAAAAATCATTTATTCTGCCCTTCGAAATTTCGACAGCTGTAATACTTGCCGCTCCCATACAAATACCAATTGAACTCATATGTTTTTGACCTCCTATTTAGAAACAAATTCATAAGTCTATTTTATTACGGCATTATTTTAAATTTAAAGGATAATCTTAAACTATTATAATATATTAAATACCTGTTTGTAAAATCTTTTATCAAAAAAACCTATTTTTTTGATATATTAGCTAAAGTTTGTTCATTTAAGAATAGGCCTGTATACAGCTGTCCTTAATATAACCACCTGCAACAGCTTTAATTACAAGATATTTATATAATACATAAAATTAAATAGAACATTTATCCGTTATTTAACAGTACAAATAGTCCACATTTGCAATCATTACATTTGTACTCCCCTTATATTAAATACAAAGAGTATAGAATTGAACAGGGGAGGACAAATTTACTGATAGTAATTTTATCCCTTGCTGAAGCTGCTGGTTATTTTCGGTTTTTAAATTTATTGATAAAATCGTGATCCGTATACTCTATTCTAAGAGGTGTAAGGGACACATAGCCGTTTTTTAAGGCCCAGAGATCAGAGCCCTGTTCATAATCACCTTCCAGCTCACCACCCAGAAGATAATATTTATCACCCAGAGGATCGATCCTGGTTTCATAGTAATCATTATAAAAACACTTATTCAGAGTGGTGATTTTCTTTTTAAGCCGATCTGCATTCTTTTTCTGAGGTATATTGATATTAAATAAATATCTTTTTCCCCGCTGTAGATCAAATAATTCGTCTTCCAGAAAAAGGGCCATATACTCAGCTGCCGGTCTGTAATCTGGTTCCTGATTTTTTTCTGAAAACAGAGATACAGCCAGAGAATCAAAACCCAGAAGCCAGCCCTCAACTGCAGCCGAAACAGTTCCCGAATAAAGTACATCATAACCCAGGTTGGGGACATCATTAATCCCGGAGATGATTAAATCTGGAGTAAAGTCAATCAGCTGATTCAAACCCAGTTTCACACAATCCACCGGGGTTCCACTAACCCGGAAGCAATTAATCTCCGGCATGCTTTCAAGCTCAACTTTTCGGGCCCGAAGAGGTTGATGTAAGGAGATTGAATGTGCGGAAGCACTCCGCTGCCGATCTGGAGAAACAACTGCCAGCCGGTGGCCCTTATTTTTCAGGGCCCGGGCCAGGTATCTGATTCCGGGAGCATAAATTCCATCATCATTGGTCAGTAAAATCTTCATAGGCTCACCTCAGTAAAGTAATAAGTATTTTAGAGTAAAAAGCAATATATAGTAACAAACATTATTTAATTAACTCTAATAAAGGCTTAAGATGTATAAGTTAATTGACCTCTTCTCGGCTTTAAGATATACTATAACTCGGCTGCGGGCTGTGGCGCAGTTTGGCAGCGCACCTGCTTTGGGAGCAGGGGGTCCCCGGTTCAAATCCGGGCAGCCCGACCACTGTAATATTTCACCTGTGCCCTCATCGTCTAGGGGTCTAGGATACCAGGTTTTCATCCTGGCGACAGGGGTTCGAATCCCCTTGAGGGTGCCACAATTTTTTATATCCAACTTTCTATCTCCAATCTCCAATGTGGAGGGGTGCCCGAGTCTGGTTAAAGGGAGCAGACTGTAAATCTGCCGGCGATGCCTACAAAGGTTCAAATCCTTTCCCCTCCACCAAAAATTAAATAACCATCAAAATAAGAACACCAGACCCGGTGTTCTTATTTTTTTGCTTAAGCTGTAGATGTGAATTAGTCCTTTTCGTGAATGAAGCAATAGCAACATATATCAATATTTTTCACCAACGGAAGTGGAGATGATCCAAAAAATATAACTTGCACCTGACTTTTTTACCTGTTTTAAGAATCATCAGCTGATGTTTCAGATCCTATCTCCCCATTGTGCTGTTCGGCGGCAGCTCCTTCTTTTTCAAAATCCGGATCATTCTTTTTTCCCTCTATCTGTGTTTTGGGACCCGATCCATTTTGGGTTTCCCCGGGCCCGGAATCCTCCTGTTCGGTAACCTGACTGTCTTCAGACTCAGGGCTGCTTTTCGCTTCATATTCATCAAGATAATCCTCAAGCTCCTCTTCTGAAATCAGCACCTCCCGTGGTTTGCTGCCGGCATGAGGGCCTACAATACCTTCTTCTTCCATCATATCAATCATACGTGCGGCCCGGGAATGACCTATATGTAGTTTTCTCTGCAGCATGGAGATCGAAGCCCGATACTGGACCACCAGCTTTACAGCTTTATCATAAAGTTCATCTTTTGTATGTTCTGTAGAAACTTCTATTTCCTTAATCTCCTCTAATTCAACTTCATATTCGGGATCAGTCTGCTTTTTAACATACTCCACCACCCTGTTTATCTCCTCATTTCTTATATAGGAACCCTGAATTCGCAGTGGTTTTTGTCTGTCCACCGGAGCATACAGCATATCACCATTACCCAGAAGCTTTTCGGCCCCTCCCATATCCAGTATAGTGCGGGAATCCGTCTGTGAGGAGACGGCAAATGAAATTCGGCTGGGAATATTGGCTTTAATCAGACCGGTTATTACATCCACCGAAGGACGCTGGGTGGCAATAACCAGGTGAATACCGGCCGCTCTTGACATCTGGGCCAGACGACAGATACTGTCCTCAACTTTACTGGCCGCCACCATCATTAAATCAGATAACTCATCTATGATGACCACCAGATAGGGGAGCTTATCCTCTGAATCCACCTTTCTATTATAGCTTTCAATCCCCCGGGTGCTGGTATCAGAAAATTTTTCATAGCGTTCTTCCATTTCCTCAACCACCAGTTTCAGCACATTGGCCGCCTTTTGGGGATCGGTAACCACCGGAGTAAACAGATGGGGCAGTCCTTTATAATTGCTGAGCTCCACTTTTTTGGGATCAATTAAAATTAATTTTACCTCATCAGGAGCAGCCTTATATAGGATACTGGTAATAAAGCTGTTTAAACATACACTTTTACCTGAGCCCGTGGCTCCGGCCACCAGCAGATGCGGCATAGAGGCCAGATCAGCCACCATAGACTTGCCTTCAATCCCTTTACCTAAAGCCAGTCCCAGTCTACTCTCCTGTTCTTTAAACTCTTCTGATGATAGAATTTCTCTTAAACCCACCAGCATATCTTCCTGATGGGGAACTTCAATACCCACCGCCCCTCTGCCCGGAATAGGGGCTTCAATCCTGACATCAGGTGCCGCCAGGGCCAGAGCTATATCATTGGACAGATTTACAATTTTACTGACTTTGACCCCACTTTCGGGCTGAACTTCATAACGGGTAATGGTTGGCCCCTGAGAAATCCCGGTCACCCGGGCCTGGACTCCAAAGCTGGCCAGTGTTTCTTCCAGCAGCTCGGCACTACCACTGTTTTTAATCTCCCGGGGTGAAGACTCCTGCAAAAGATCCAGTGGTGGCAGCCGGTACTCCTGCTGATTTTCGGCAGCCGACTTCTCTGCTGCCGAAGAGTTTCCGGCCTGAGATGGTTGACCTGAATCATCCTTTTGTTCTTTCTGCCTTTTTCCCGGGCCATTCTGGCTTTTAGTTTTATGATCCTTACTTTTTTTATGAGTTCTTTCTGCTTTATTTGTTTTATCAGCTGAAGACTTCCCGGCTGTCGGTGACTGTTTGTTTTTTCTCTGCCGTGAGATTTCAGAAGCTTTTTTTTGACCTGATTTTTGTGCTTTTTTTTGTTCTATCTTTTTTAAATAATACTCTGCATCCCGTTCGGGAATAAATTCTTTTTCTATTATTTCCGGTTCCTGCTGTTCACTGTCTTCATTATCGGACTCACTTTCTTTTCTGCGAAAAAGAAATGCTCCAAATTTTTTGAAGCCTAAAATTACTTTTTTAAAAGTGTTTTTGACCATATTGAAGCTTCTGGTAAACATATTTCTCCCGGTTTTATGTAAATCACGCAGGGCAGAGTTTAAAAATATATCCAGTCCCAGAAGAATCCCGATAATAAAAAAAGTAATCAGCCCAATGTAGCTTCCCACATGGCCGAATAGTGTCAAAAGCACCCAGGTCACACTCCAGCCCAGTATACCACCTCCGGGATCAGTGGTATCCAGAGCCGAGATAACATTACCGGCCGGATACAGATAAATATGTATAAGGGACAGTACGGATACAAAAGCCAGCAGAAAACCGGTGATCCGCAGAGGGCTGTTGAATTTCTGAGAGCGAATAAAAAATACCCCTGCTGCTATAATTATAAGGGGGATCATATAGGCTCCCAGTCCGGAGAAAAGCAAAAAGAATTCTGACAGCCTCTCCCCTACCATCCCCGCCCGGTCTGAAAATAAAGCTATTACACTAAACAGGCCAAAGGCTATTAACAGGAGACCAATTATTTCATTTTTTCTTTTTTCAGTAAACTCACCACCAGAATTGGCGGACATTAAAACATCACCTCTATATTTATATTCTATAAAAACTCACAATTTCCTGCCCTTCACAGGCTAAATAAGCTTATCTGCCGGCCGGCTGCCAAAAACTGTTTTTTAACTAAATTAACCGCAGAAAAACTGCCCCCCGACAGTATTCCTGCGGTTAGATTTTTCTTTTATTAAACTAAATTTGGGCCAACCTGATTTGATGTTCTTATTTGATATACAAACCGGGTTTACTCAATAAATCCTGCTCAATATACATATCAAATATACAGATATTATTTATATTTTCCTGTTTAACAGAGTTTTTGTCGTCCATTATTACTAATTGACAAACATTTATACTTCCTTTATATTCCCTTTAAACTTCCTTGAATTTCCTTTATACTTCCATTATTATCGGCAGGATCATGGGATTTCTCTGTATTTTGTTGTATATATAGTCATTCAGGGCATCTTTTATCTTGCTTTTCAGAACCGACCATTCGGTAATCCCCTGCTGTTCACATTCCTGCAGGGCCTCTTCAACCCGGCTGGTCGCTTCGGCAATTAATTCTTCCGATTCTCTAATATACACAAAACCCCGGGTCAGAATATCAGGTCCGGAGAGAATATTTCCCTTACTGTCAATGGTAACTACCACAACCAGGATTCCGTCTTCAGAGAGCAGCCTTCTGTCTCTGAGAACTATATTGCCCACATCACCAACTCCCAGACCATCAACCAGTACATTGCCGGAGGATACATCACCATCTTTAAAGACCTTATCCTCTGTAAATTTGATCCGGTCTCCAATTTCAGCAATATAGATATTATCAGGGGCCACATTAACTTTCTCCGCCAGATGAGCATGCTGATGCAGGTGCCTGTATTCCCCATGAGAGGGGACAAAGTATTTAGGCTTGGTCAGATTGAGCATTAATTTAAGCTCTTCCTGACTGGCATGTCCTGAAACATGAACCCCGGAAACATCTTCATAGATTACTTCTGCTCCTCTTTTAAAAAGCTGGTTTATGGTCTGACCGATTAATTTCTCATTTCCGGGTATTGCTGAGGCTGAAATAACGACCGTATCTCCCTCAGTTATATTGATATGATAATGATCCCCCCGGGCCATTCTGGTCAGAGCGGCCATCGGCTCCCCCTGACTTCCGGTAGTCAGCAGCACAAGTTCACTATCCGAAATATCCGGATAATCTCTAATATCAACTATCATATCCTCCGGAATATCTAAATATCCCAGATCCCGGGCAATATTGACATTATTAATCATACTGCGTCCGGTAAAGGCTATTTTCCGATCATAATTCCGGGCAGCATCCACCACCTGTTTAACCCGATGAATATTCGAGGCAAAGGTGGCCACAATTATCCTCCGGTGTGCTTTCCGGAAAATATCATCAATTGTACCCCCTACCACTTTCTCGGACAGGGTATAACCCTCCCGTTCGACATTTGTGCTGTCAGAAACCAAAAGCAGAACTCCGGGGTCAGTATCCCCCAGTTCGGCCAGTTTGTGAAAATCCGCCACTTCTCCATCAATAGGTGTCTGGTCAAATTTAAAATCCGAAGCATAAACAATAGGACCCAGTGGGGTATGAACTGCCAGAGCACAGGTATCAGCAATACTGTGATTAACCCTTATAAAGTCGACCGTAAAAGGACCGACATCAATTGTATTACCGGGATTAACCACCTTCAGTCTCCTGTCCTTCAGCAGGTTGTGTTCCTTAAGGTTTCCTTCCAGAAAACCCAGGGTCAATCTGGTTCCATAAACCGGTACATCAATTTCTTTCAGCAGATAGGGTAAAGCCCCTATGTGATCCATATGACCGTGAGTTAAAACAATACCCCTGATCCGGTCTTTATTCTCCTTAACATAGGTAAAATCAGGTATGACAAGATCAATCCCCAGAAGGTCATCTTCTGGAAATAGAACTCCGGAGTCGATAATTAAAATATCTTCTCCAATTTCAACAAGCATCATGTTCTTTCCTATTTCCCCAACTCCCCCCAGGGGAATCAAAGAAACTTCCGATATTTGATTGTGTGACATAAAATTAATAAATGCACCTCCATAGTTATATATTTAAAATGAAACAGGTAAATATTTGTTCACCCGTCCTGTATAAGTTGTCTTTATTATATATTGTTTTTCATAAAAAAACAAGCTGCCCGGTCTTTGGAGCCTATAAAAGCTTCTGTTTTGTCAGTATATCTTCCAGTACTTCCCGCTCCGATTCATTCATGTTAATAAGCGGGGGACGGACCGGACCCACATTTTTCCCCTGCATATTCAGGGCTGTTTTAACAGGGATGGGATTGGTGGTCAGAAACATACCCGAAAAAACAGGCAGCAGCTTTTGATTAAGCTCGGCAGCCCGGTTCACATCACCCTGTTTATAGGTCTGAATCATTTTTTTAATTTTATTACCCACCAGATGAGCGGCTACACTTACCACTCCGTGGCCCCCCACTGCCAGCAGGGGCAGGGGCACCTTGTCATCACCACTGTAGACATAGAAATCATCACCCACAACCCGGCATATTTCAGAAATCTGATTAATATCTCCACTGGCTTCTTTTACAGCCCTTATATTTTCCACTTTCGAGAGCCGTTTTAGAGTTTTAACCTCTATATTGCGGGAAGTTCGACCCGGCACATTATATACCATCACCGGCAGAGAAGTATGTTCGGCGATCATTGAAAAATGACGGTAAAGACCTTCCTGAGGTGGTTTATTATAATAGGGGGTAACCAGCATTATACCGTCTACTCCGATTTTTTCTGCTTCTTCGGTAAGTTCAATACTGGCAGCCGTGTTATAAGAACCGGTTCCAGCTACTATTTTAGCACTCTCCCCCACCTCATCAACAGCAGTCTGTAAAATTTTTAATTTTTCTTTTCGGTCCAGAGTGGGCACCTCTCCGGTAGTTCCCAGTACCACCAGCCCATCAGAACCATTGTCAACTAAATACCGGGCCATCTTGCGGACCTGCTCATAATTTACCTCCCGGTCTTCTCTAAAAGGGGTTACCATTGCGGTCAATAATTCCCCAAAATGTGCAGTCATTCTTCGGCCTCCTTTTTAAAAAATAGTAAACTTTGTTACAGCATTTTTTCAGCGATTTGTACAGCGTTAAGAGCAGCACCTTTGCGCAGATTGTTGGCCACAATCCACATATTAAATGCCTTATTGTTAGCCAGGTCTTCTCTAATCCGACCCACCATAACATTATCATTGGTCTCCGAGTCAGTGGGCAGAGGATATTGATTCTCCTCCGGGTTGTCAACAACATCTATACCATCTGTTTCAGCCAGAATACGGGTCAGCTCTTCGATGCTGATTTTTTCTGAAGTTTCAACATTTACCGCTTCCGCATGACCGTAAAAAACCGGTATCCGAACAGCTGTGGCTGAAATTGCCAGTGAGGAATCAGCCAGTATTTTCCTGGTCTCCCGAACCAGCTTCATTTCTTCTTTGGTATAACCATTTTCAAAAAAAACATCAATATGGGGCAGAGCATTGAAGGCTATTTGATGGGGATAAACTTCACTTTTCATCTCCTGGCCGGCAGCAAAATCTTTTACCTGCTGTTTAAGCTCATCAACAGCTTTTTTCCCGGTTCCCGAAACCGCCTGGTAGGTGCTGACCAGTATTTTTTCAATACCGGCCCGATCATATATTGGTTTCAGGGCCATCACCATCTGAATGGTAGAACAGTTGGGATTGGCAATAATCCCCTCGTGTTCGGCAATCATCCGGGGATTTATCTCCGGCACCACCAGAGGCACATTTTCATCCATACGAAATGCATTACTGTTATCTATGGCAACCGCACCCTCTTTTACAGCCTGAGGAACTATTTCTTTACTGGGAGAGCTGCCGATACTAAACAGGGCAATATCAATATCCTTAAAACTGCCCTCCTTTATTGTATCAACATAATAGGATTCACCTTTAAAAGAAAACTCCTGTCCTTTGGATTTTTCTGTGGCAAACAATTTAAGCTTTCCGGCCGGAAAATCTCTTTCGGCAAGAATTTTAACCATCTCCCGGCCAACTTCACCTGTTGCTCCCACAACCGCAGTATTTACATTGTCCATTTTCAATCCTCCCGTGAAATAACATTTGGAATAAAATTAATTTTACCAGATTTTTTATCCTGTTAGACTATAAAAACAAATTATGCTGGATTCTCTGTTAATCCTAAAAAACTAATATATATTTTACCACATTCAGTTATACATGTAAACACAAACCGGTCTCCGGAAAGCCCATCTAGTCCAGTATTTTTTCCAGTCCATATACCAGACCATCCAGTTTTTCAATTTTATCCAGAGCCCTGCGGACCCCGGGCATAAATGATTTACGGTCAATGGAATCATGCCGCAGAGTCAAAGTCTGTCCTTCACCACCAAAAATTACCTCCTGATGGGCGACAAGACCCGGAAGTCTTACACTGTGAATACTGATTCCTTCTTTTTTACCACCCCGGGCTCCTTTTAGGCTTTCCATAAATTCACCATTCTCAGCTGCTGAAGCTGATTTGTTTTCTTCATTAAGCTCCGATCGGTTTTTATTCCTGTTTTCATTAATGAGTTCAGCCGTTTTCAGGGCTGTTCCGGAAGGGGCATCGAGTTTACCCTCATGATGCATCTCAATTATTTCCACATCATCAAAATATTTTCCGGCCCGGGCCGCAAATTCCATCAGCAGTACGGCTCCCAGGGCAAAATTGGGGGCAATTAATATATTTTTCTGATACCGGCTGGCCCAGTCTTCGATTTTTTCCATATCTGTATCAGAAATACCGGTAGTACCCACAATCATGTGGGCCCCCTGCCGCAAACTTTTTTCGATATTATCCATTACCACCTGAGGAGCCGTAAAGTCAATTACCACCTGGGGCTTGCTCTCAATCAAGGCCTTCTCCAGGTCGTCATAAACAATACATTCCGGACCTTCCAGGCCCAGGTAGTCTACTATATCTTCACCCACCATCTTCTTATCAAAGGCAGCCACCGGAATACTGTCTGTGTCCTCAACTATAGTCCTTACAACCTCCTGACCCATACGCCCACAGGCACCACTGATTAGAATTTTTCTGGTCACTGTACTCACTCCCAAAAATATTTTATGTTATTCAGCTCAGCAAGTTGAGAAATTATTTGTAAAATCATTTCCACCTTTTTCAATTCTGAATTATTTTTGCTGCTATTATGAAGATCCTCCATTCGAGGGCGGCCATGGTCCATAGTACTGGTAATACTGACATTCTATACCTCCATTATATAATTTGCGCCTTTTGCTCGCTTTTTTTCCAAAATGATCTTCAAAATCCGAATGAGAGGTTAAAATATAATAGGACCACGTATCCAGGGGCCGCAGCTTCTCACCCATCAGACCGTAAAGTTTTTCTGCTGTCTTTTGGTCATCCATTCTTTCCCCATAAGGGGGATTGGTTATCACATAACCATATTTACGCCCGGTGCTAAAATCGGAAAAAGGTTTATCCTGAAAGTGAATATCATCCAGGACCCCCGCCTCCCGGGCATGAAAACGGGCAATACTGATCATCTCTTCATCAATATCCAGCCCCATCAGCAGACGAAGCCCGGGCTCACTGACTCTTTTTTTTCGGGCCCGGTCCCGCTCTTCTTCCCAGAGCTGATCCGGGATCAGAGGCCAGTCTTCCGCATCAAAACTGCGCAGTAAACCGGGAGCAATTCTGTGGGCCATCATCGCCGCCTCAATCAAAATAGTACCTGAACCACAGAACGGATCAATCAGGATCCGGTCTGGTTCCCATTTGCTGAGTCTGATCATACCCGCGGCTATTGTCTCCTGTAAGGGAGCCGGAGTGGAAAGTTTACGATAACCCCTTTTATGCAGACCGGTCCCACTGGTATCTATGGTCAGCAGGGCCTTATCCTTATGCAGGGCCACCTCAATGTTAAAGCGGGGCCCATTTTCGGGAAACCATTTTCGGTAATAATTTTCTTTCATACTGTCCACCACCGCCTTTTTAACAATAGACTGACAGGAGGGGACATTATGCAGCTGAGAATCTACAGATTTTCCATCAACCGGAAACTCCGCATTCTCAGGCATTAAGTCCGCCCAGGGCAGCTGACGGGTTTGCTCATATAGCTGATCAAAGTCATAGGCCTCAAACTCACCAACCTTAAGCCGGACCCGCTCCGCACCCCTGAGCCACAGATTGGCCCGACAGACCGCCGCCCGGTCACCTTTAAATTCAACTCTACCATTTTGGACCCGGGTAATCTCATAACCCAGTTCTTTAACTTCCCTTTTGACCACAGATTCCATGCCAAAAGTGGTAGTTGCTATTAGTGTAAGCTCCTCCAAAAATATCTACTCCTTAACCTATTATTTTGCACCTAATATTTTATACCTGGTATTTTGCACCTGATATTTTGCACCTAGTATTTTACACTGAAATGTGTAAAATCACCCTGATATTCTTCATCTTCAATCTTTATATCCTCCACTCTGGCCAGTGAAGGGCCGGAGCGCAGACTGTTAATCACCAGACCCACATTTTCCCGGGCTCCGGACAGTACTACCTCCACCCGGCCGTCAGCAAGATTTCTCACCCAGCCGGTAACCCCCTCCTGGGAGGCTTTCCTTCGGGTATAGGCTCTAAAACCAACTCCCTGAACTCTGCCGGAAATATAAAGGTGTTTTCTGACGGGTTTTTGATTTTCAGTCACAGCTAACCCTCCTTTTGGTCTTTAATAAAAGCTGGTAATGTAAAAGACTCGACAACCGAACCAATAATATTCTCCCGGCCCGCCCGGTTGTAGATACCCTGAAAGGTATTGTTATAAAGGTAGATCCCGGTCAAAATATTATATTCTTCAAAAAACCAGTCACCTTCCGGATTTATGGTCAGCATCTCCCTCCGGGGTGGGGGGCAGAACTCCTGGACAATATAATCCTCATCTTTAATCCCCTCAATAATATCAGCCCACTCATCTGCCGTATAATCAGCCCCCACATGAACACCATGACAGGCAAACCAGTCACAGGGTTTAATAATATAATGGTCCTTATTATTCAGAACTTCCCGGCGCTGGGCCCGGTCTCCATAGTCAAAAAGGGCGGTATAGGGAATATGATCAGCAATAAATTCTCTATCTTCAGAATCCAAAAAATCAACTTTGTTCTCATCATGCAGTATGGAAAAAATAACTTTATTATGGATAATCTGGGAGACAAAACCACCCACCATACACACATCACCCTGACGATAGGCTTTAAGCAAATCTTCAATATCCCCGGCTTCTTCAAGCAGGCGGGAGGTGGTGGCCCGCCGGTAGATAACATCCACCTGCTGATTTTTATAATATAAGGCTTTTTTTCGGTATTCCAGCTCCCGGGGATCACATATCCAGACCCGATAGCCCTGTTTTTGAAATCTTTTTTGAAATTCCTCAAATTCACTCTCCACACCCTCACCGGCAAAATCTACAATAGCCAGCCCGGGATTATCCTCAGGACAGCCCCCATAGGCTCGATAATTTTCGGTCAGGGCTTCTATCCAGCTGTAAAAGAGTTCATAGGTCCTAAAAGAATATTCATCAGAAAGATCATTTATTATTTGCGATTTTTGAAAACAATTTTGAATAACCCGGGCCTCATTCATCCCGGAGGTGCCATCAGTGTTAAGTTCACAGAACTTCAAAGTCTCCGGCCCATAAAAAATATCAAATCTGGCCATAGGAAAACTCTGTTCATATCCGGGGTCAACAAGTATCAGCTCCTCCATTAAACGGGGAAAAGGAAAATAGGATCTAAATTCAGCATCATTCAGATAGTGTTCTATCACCTGCTTTAGAATGGCAGACAGCCGGGCTGTTACCTTTTTTAAAAAACTGACCTCTTTTTCAGTATAAAAAACCGGCTGATAGAGAAACTGAACCGGTTCCCCATCATAAATAGCACTGGAGTTATCCACTGTTTTTTTTATCTCTTTATAATCCTCTATGTATTTTTGCGGTTCCTGCTGGATTAAATTTTTGTAATGAGAAAAAAGCTGATCAGAAGTCAAATTGAGCCCTCCCCTGTTCTCCATTGACCAAACACCAGTCCAGAGCTTTTTTTCGGTTCTCATTTAAATTACTCAAAGTCCGCTGCCGGGGGTTGGCCCCTCCGGTAAACATCTTCTTCAGCTTTTGTACATAATCCCGGCTGTCCCGGGGCACACTGTGCAGAGCATAATCGACCAGCTGGAGAAAATAATCTCTGATATTTTGTCCAGCTATTCTGGCCGCCAGGCCCTGCTTCAGTATACTCTCCCTCAGCTGCAGTACTTCCCGGGGGTCGTACTGCAGGACAGTATCATAAAGTCTGTCCAGATTTTCAGAATCATAAACCAGACCCTGCAGCAGGGCCAGATAACCGATATTATAAGGATAAGGCAGGGAATCAGCCGCCCTGATCTCCACACAATTTTTAATTCTGATCTCCGGGAACACCATGGTCAGTATATATTCTAACTCTTCCCGGGTGATTTTTTCGGGATCCATCAAATCCCGGATCGGCCGGTCACTAATATACTTCAGCTCTCCGCTTTGTTTCCAGACCACAGGTGAGGTATTTAATATGTATTCTGCATATCTCCGATAACTATAGCTGTCCTTAAAAACATCGGGCAGTAAACCACTGCGCGAATCATCACAATTAGACCAGACCAGAGCCCTGATTGCCGGAGTGGTATTTATTTCACCTTCAAAAAAGGGGGTATTATCCAGAACCGCATATATAATCGGAACCAGAAAGCTGGCCACCCTGCTTTTTTTGATAAAATCCCTTTCAGAAGAAAAATCATAACAGACATGTACTGCCGCGGTGCCCTTCATCATATTATGGGCATATTTGCCCTGTTTTTTAAAATAGTCATACATAAAATCATATCTTTTTTTGGGAAGCAGGGGGATCTCTTCGATCAAACTAACCGGCTGGTATCCCAGATTGACAAGATATATCTCCCTTTCTTCCAGCAGAGGCAGTAAATCTTTTAGAAAAGATTGATAAATATTGTCGACCCGGGAGACTTTTTTTTGGGGGGCAATACTAATTTCCAGCTGACCACCGGGCTCCAGAGTAATATCCATTTCTTTTTTATGCAGACTCAGAATATGCCCCTCTTCTTTTTCTGCAGTCCAGCCTTTCTGCTGCAGAGCTTCCAGAATATTTTCAATACCCCTGTCTTCAAAATAGGATACAGCGGTCAGGTTATGCTGATGGATCAAAAAATGTTCAATCTCGATACCCAGCAGATAATCCTCGGGTTTTTTTTCCTCATTCCTAAAATAATTAATCAAAACCTCTATTTGTTTTTCATACATAATGTCAAATTTTCCTTCCTGTGTAATATTTAGTATATCGTGTATATCCATAGTGTAACATATTTTACAGCCAATATAAATTTAAAATAAAAAGAGACTCTTTATCTAAATCCAGCAGGGAATAAATTTCATGCTCTATTTTTCCGAAATTTTTCTCTCAATTTGAGCAGGGGAAAGTTATCATATATATTTTCTGCAGTATAACATTTTATGTAGTTGATGACAAATAAAAACTTCCCGGCAAAAATAAACCGGGAAGTCAGCTCTTACGGGAATTGCAGAGCAAAAGATAAGCCTGAATTTTTTTAAACAAAAGATTGTTTCAGGTTTTTTATTCCGATATTCTTACTTCTCTTCCTTTTTTTCCTCCTGTTCTGATTCCTGTTCAGTGTGTTCTTTTTCTTCCGGGGTTTCACCCGAAGAGCCCTGTTTTAGACCCTGTATTTTTTCCAGGAGTTCGGGTACATTTTCCAGCAGGGTCTCCAGAGACCCTTTACCGGTCAATCGAACCAGTTTTACGTCATCCTCTCTGACAACCAGTACTGCGGTGGGAGTAATCCGGCAGCCCACCCCACCACCAGAACCTTCATCTGCCTGGGAAGAACTGCCCAGACCACCACCCAGACCAAAAGAAGCCGAAATAATGGGTATTAAAGTTACCGGCCCGGCTTCAATGGGCTCTCCAATCACCGTCTCGGTTTTCAAAAAATTATCCAGCTTGCTGTACATGTTTTCCATAAAACTCTGGGCATCACTCATCTCAATCTCCTCCTTCTTTTTTGGTCTTTCTTTTCCACTGGTAAAGCTGTTTGAAAAGGTGGTAACTCCTGCAGCTGAAGACAAAACTCAGCAGTACCCGGACCACCTGTACCGGTATTATTTTGCCTTTAATCTTTCCTGAACCGACCATCACCTCCTGTTCCCAGTTAATACAAAGATTTAGGGGAAAAGTGCTCCAGCTGTTTTTAATACTGTAATAGACTGCCAGCAGCAGACCATTATAATAAGGGTCAGAACAGCCCAGCAAAAAATTTAGCTCTATAAAGTCAGGTTTTAATAAATAAAGAAGCCTGCCCCCAAATCGGGCCAGATGTTCAATATTGGCCCGGGAAAAAAGCCGGTGATACCTCTTTATTTTGGCTTTTATATTTTTTATTGAATCCACTGTCCCCACCTTTTGACGGTCAGAATCAGTTTTTTCATCTTCCTTTTTTGTGGTCTCTTCGTGATCCACCTCTTTATTATCCTCAGCTTCTGCTGATTTTTGAACTGTTTTAGAATCTTCAATCCGGGATTCAGCATTTTCTAAAACCTTAAGCTCCCTCTTTTTTTTGTTCTTTTTAGGCCAGCCACCTGTTTTAAGGCCCAGTATTTTTAATTCAGAAGCCCGGGAGTTCTCTGTTTTAACAATGTGGACTGAGAAAAGCAACCAGTTTATATAAAATGAATATTTTAGGTGCTGTTCCCGTGAGAACTCAGCTTTATATACCACCGGCCAGAACAAAAACGATAATATCAAAATCAGAATTAATGAAAATATAATTTTCAAAAAAAACAGCATAGGCAGTCCACTCCAGCCCACTTTAAATATTATTTTAAAATATAAAAATAGCTATTTAAAAAGTGTTCATTTAATAATATTCTTTTTATAATTAAAAATACCTCTTTTTGTTTTACTTTTGTTCCAAAAATTTTTTAAACCCTGCTGTCCTTAAAAAAGGAACCCGACAGACTGTACCAGCCGACTCCCAGAAACAGCAGCCCGGCCAGCAAATACCAGGGGGAAAAAAACATTTCCGTTATCTCCCCGGTGGTATCGAGATAATAATACTGCAGGACAGCCAGCAGGTTATTGAGTCCATGAACAAACATGACCAGCAGCAGAGAACCGGACTTCAAATAAAGCCAGCCCAAAAAGAGCCCGATTATAAAGGCACTGATAACCTGGATTAAAAATATATGCACCAGACCAAACAGCAGAGCTGATAGAAATACGGCGGTTGAAGGTCGATAATTGTGAGCAAAACCTTCCAGGATAATACCCCGGTATAATATTTCTTCAAAAAATGAAGGTAACACCACTACCGCCAGTATTACTATATAAAAAGGAGCGGTCATAATTTGCTCTGTTAGTTCAAAATACATCTCCCCCAAATCTGTTTCCAGAAAAGTATCCACAAAATAGGCAAGTTCAGAGGAGAGGATTCCGGCTCCGATAATTAAAAGCCCTCCTTTTAAATAAACAGCCAGCCTTACATTTTTAATTCTGGCCACCGCCCGTTCAATCGTTCTCTGTGATTTTAAACCAATATACCGAAACAGGCTATAATAAACAACCACCGGGAAAACGATAAACTGGACTATAAAATTGTTGGTAATACCATTTTCAAGACCAATCAGGGCAGTCAGTCCTTCCAGTAATAGCTCCAGCAAAATGGTCAGCACAAAATATAAAACAATTATCAGCACCCCCTGCAGAAAGTGGGGATAAGCCTCCGGTTGGCCGGTTATATTCCCTATTTCTGAGGGAGTCTGATTTGTGTTTTCCTGGCTGTCACTCTGTGGTGGTCTGTAATCTGCCATTTTCATCATCCTCTCTTTCGGCCTGATATATTCTGCTGTCGGCAAAAACAAAACTCAACTTTTTTAAGACTAAGCTGCTAACCATCATTACTTTTTGCTTCAAAATTAAATTATTTCCCTTAAACAGGGTGCATATTAATTAAAACAATCATATTTAAAAATAAACAGGAGTCATAATCAAATATGGAATATTTCCGTTCTGACTTCATACTCCGGACCGGCCTCCTGCTGTACCAGCTGTTTATACCTGGTCAGCTGTTCTTCTTTTTGGGTATACCCTGTTTTAAAGTCCAGAATAAGAATCTCCCGGTTATCTTCATCTACCAGCAGACGATCAATCCGGATCCGGTCCTCTGTTTCTTCTGTTTGGGACCTTATTTCATATTCGGTGAAAACCCGCCAGTGTTCGGCAAAATAGGTGCTGTGTTTCTGAACAAAATCTCTGATACTCTGTTCAATCTCCGCCAGCCTTTTGGGCCCCAGTATATTGCCAAATCTTCCGGCTGTTAAACGAGAAGCATGTTTCAGCTCCCGTTCGGACGCATATTCAATATGTTCCAGAAAATAATGGGCGGCCAGGCCCCATACCCGGTCCACTTCAGTGTCCAGATCAAGTTCCTGTTCTTTTTTCTGCCGGGCCGTAAAATCCTGTTTATGGTCAGCCGCCGGCTGGAAATAGGATGCCAGATCCTCTGTGGCAGGCACTTCAGCCTCTGTTTTGCTCTCAGGAGTAATCAATGTCCCGGACTCCAGACCGCGGTAAAGCTCGGTTAAACTTTCAATATCCCAGGCCTTAATTAGAGCCGGTTCATAAAAACCATAACTTTCTTTTCCCTCCCAGGCCTGCTTCTCTCCGGGATTGATCTGAACCGGAGTTTCAATAAAGACCAGCAGGTTATGGACAGCCCGGGTCAGAGCTACATAAACATTGTTAATCTCCTCGGATAATTTTTGCTGTTCTTCTTTACGGGAGAAAGGAAAATCCAGCCAGGACATTAAACTGTCATACCGGGAAGGATAGAGTAAATACTGTTCAATGTGCTCATAATCATCACTAAACAGAATATTGAATTTCAGATTTTCTTCTCTTCCGCCCCCCTTAAGCGAGGAAGGAGTCCAGTAAAACAAAACGGTATGAAAGGAGAGCCCTTTAGCTTTGTGTACTGTCAGCAGATCAACTGCCTCTGTTCCCTGTACTGAAGCTTCCCTGAGTTTTTCTGATTCCTGGTTTTCCCGGCAGAATTCCATAAAATCAGCCAGAGAATCATGTTCCCGGAGTACTGAAAAAAACCTATAAATGTTTTTCAGCTCTCTTTGATCACCATCAATGACATCCAGCACTCCACTCTCCGCAATAAGTCTGTGAGCCAGTACATCAAAATCAGAACAGGCCAGATCGGCCACCCAGTCCAGAACTTCTGTAAGCTTCTGTCTTCCGGAAAATAAATTCTGATCGGTGAGTGAAATCTCCCCCCGACAGGCCCCTTCTAAAAGCTGCTCTATAGATTTCTGATTATTAAGCATGAATTTTAAATCAACCAGGGGCAGCTGCAGGGGATCACTGCGTAAAAAATTCAAAAGAGCATGATATTCACCCCGCTCTAAAAAAGACAGCAGCTCATAAAGGGGCTGTATTGCCTTCCCATCCAGCAGATCACCCTCCTGATGAAGTATAAAGGGAATATTTTTCCGGTTTAAGTATTTAGCAATTTCTTTTAGATCTTTGTTTTTCCGGGCCAGAACCGCTGTTCCCTGATAGCTGTCAAAACTTTCCTCCAGCTGTCGGGCTATCTCCCGGGGCAGATCGGAGATAAGATCCCGGTTCTGCTGTCTGATTTTTTCCTGTTTTTCTTTTCCATAACGGGAAAATCTGTTTGTTGATTCATTTATATGCCCCCTCTGACCACCCATTATTGTTTTCACATATCCCTGCTCGGCCTCCGGGCGGGGGCATATGTGTTCATATTTCCAGTCTTTTTCTATATTAGTAAAAAATTTGTTCACAAATTCCAGAATCTGTTTATCACTGCGATAACAGGTGGACATCGTTTCTTCCCGGCAGTCAATCAGCCGGGGAAGTTTTACAAAAAGCTCTTTTTCCCCACCCCGCCATTGATAAATCGACTGTTTGGCATCTCCAACCGCAATAAAATCCCGCCATCCACCGGCGATTTTTTCCAGTATTTTCCACTGAAGCACACTGGTATCCTGAAATTCATCAATAAAAAGAGTTTTAATCTCGGAACCGGTTATCTCCAGAAGAAATTGATCCAGGTCACCCCCGGGCAGATCCAGATCACCACGAACAACATGATTATAAACATAATTACTTATATCACTGTGGGTAAAAGTTCTCTGCTGTTTTTTTATCTGATCATACTCCGCAAAAACAATATCCGCCAGCTTAAATAATTTATTCTCAAGAGGAATAACCTCACTGCTGTATACATTGTGGGCCAGATTTTTTTGAAAAAAGAAATAACTGTCCTCCAGGCTGTCCTTAATGTCGGCATATTTTTTGCCCCTGAGTTTATTGCCATTCCAAAAAGATGAGGATTCTTTGAGGAACTGCTTTTTATTTCTCTTAACCAGTTCTCTCAGTTTTTGCGTCTGGCTTTCCTGTTCTCTCAGCCGCAGGTAACCGGCCAAAATATCCTTATAATCAGCCACAAACCAGTCTCTATTTAATTTTTCTCCTCTGATTTTTGCCGCCCGCTCCAAAAGACCAAGGCAATCTTCCAGATGGGTGATAAATTTCTGGCTGTCAGAAGAGTTATGGCCTGTTTTTTCAATTAAAAGATACTTCCAGCGCTCAGCGAGCATGTCTTCGATATAATTTAATATACTGTTAAAATCCCTCTGGACCTGATATTCAAATATCTCCTCCAGCAGTAAAAAATATTCTTTATTGCCCAGAAGCCGACGAAAAATTTCTTCATATACCTCTTCATTCTGTTCTGTTTCAATTATTGAATAATCATAAACTCCCATATAAGGGGCCACCGCCGCCCTGAAAATATGATTTACAAAACTGTCAATAGTATAAATCTGCAGGGCGTCTTTTTCCATCAGTATCTGTTTCCGGCAGGAATGAATTTCCTGTTCTGAATAACTGAGATCGGGATGAATCTCCTGCAGGCTGGACCATACCTCTGATTCAGGGCCCTCTGCGGCCAGTTCCTGAAGATGATCCAGTACCCGTTGGCGGGCCTCAGCGGTTGCCTTACGGGTAAAAGTCAGAATACAGATCTCTTTAAAATTCTGTCCGGAGAGTAAAGCTGCCAGAAATTCAAGGGAAAGACGGTAGGTTTTGCCGGTACCGGCACTTGCTTTCAGCACTTTTTTCATATATCTTTCACCACCCTGCATATATGTTTATAGGGGCATTTTTTACAGATGTATGCTTTATAACTTCGGGTAAATGCTCCTTCATCCAGAAAATCTTCTAGTTCTCCGGAGAGTGTTTTTGCGAATGTTTTTTCCTGGCCCGGGGGGACAGAGGGAAATCTGCGGTTCAGAACCTGATACATATATTTGTATATTTTCTCTGTCTTCTCAGAGGTCTGTGCCACCAGGAGAGCATAAAGATTAAGCTGGTCTTCATTCAGGCCCCCGCTTTTAAAATCAACCAGCAGGCTGCTGTTTTGTCCCGCAAAAAGCAGGTCTATTCTGCCCCCCAGATAAAAATCAACCACTTCCGAACTGTAAAAGGGCTTTGATTTCTCATTTTGAGGAGTATACTCCACTTCCAGGCTGTGAGGTATAAAAGAAAGATGAGCAAAAATGGATTTCAGCCCCGAGAAAAAATCCTCCATAGAGCTTACAAGCTCTTCTTTGATGACCTGATTGTAATAAGCCTTAAAACGGTGATCAATTTTTAGTTCAAATTCTGCTGCTGTTTCTGTGAACAGTTCTACCATCCGGGTTCGGTTCATCTTTAGTTCATCAGGTTCAACTTCATTCATAATTTTTTCAGCCATGGTGTGAACTATGCTGCCAAAAGTCAGGGGCTTCATTCGCTGTTCTATAGCACCCAGAACCTCCGGCAGCTTAATCAAATTTTCACAGAAAAATCTAAAATAACAGGTGGTTAGATTTCTATACTTATAATAGCTCATATTAAAACTGCCGGGTGAAAAATCATTTTTTTCCAGGGGCAGTTCTTTTTCATTTTCAATTTGATTTCGGTGTCCTAACAGCAGGGGATAAGCCTGCTCTTCACTCTGCTGATTTTCTGCTCTGTCAAATATGTTTTTAAAAAATTGCGGATAATAACGGCGGCCCACAGGAGCCGGCTGATAATCCAGATTATATTTAAGTTTGAGCTCTTCCACAAAAGAACCGGGGCTTTGATTTTCTTCAACATTTTCCAGGGCCAGGACATCAGCTTTCCTTGAGGCCAGTAGATGCCGGAAAAAATAATACCTTTTCTGTGCTCTTAGTTCACCTGAAGCAGGCAGCCCCAGCTGCTGCCTCTGAAGTTCAGTTAAGAGAAAACTGTCCTCACCCGGGTTGAAAAGCCAGCCCTGTCGGGCATTAATTATCACCAGCCGGTCCCGATTGAGATAGGGAGCAGAGTTTAAATCCTCCATCCTGAGCTGAGGCTTATACTCCCCACTACCTGGTTTTATCTTTTTGAACTCAAGATACTGCAGCAGACGCTCCATTAGCCCGACAGCTGTTCTGCTGTAATAACTGCTCCAGGAACTGACCAGCTTCATATCCTCCAGGGCCGAAAGCTCCAGCAGAGCATCATAAAACTGTTCTGCATCATTTTCATAATAATCAGACGCCAGTCTGCTCAGCCGCAGGGAATCCACGTAATCTATCAGCTCCGACATAGAAGAAATGCTCTGCAGTTTTTTTACCTCCTTTAAAATCACCTGCAGATCCGGAACTTTTTTCTTTATTAAATCTTCATCCAGATAAAGAAAATTTTGTCGGGCCAGTTCACATAACTGCCGGCGGCTGCTGCTGCTGATTTTAAAATACTCCCGAAAACATCTATAATCCAGAGCACAAAGGGTTTCTGATATACCAATAACCCGTTTCGAAGGGGGAGCACTTTTTAGAAGTGAAAATAAATTTTCAATGAACTTATACAGAGGACTGTGGGTAAATTTTTCCTCCCGGGACATCTCTACCATATCCGCTGAGAGAAGATGCTGATAGCCGGTCTCCGCAAGCCGGGGAGATAAAATTGCGGCCGGCCCCCCGGAAGCCATATGCAGTCCAGATACCAGCTGACCAATCTCATCCTTAGATGTATAAAGCCCGATCTCTGCTGCCGGTTCTGAGGGGAGACTTAACCCGGTAAACTTTAAATCCTGTTCCCGGAAATCCTCTTCCGGCAGCTGCAGATAAAGGTCAACCTCAATATGCTCTTTTAGATGGTTTAATATATCCTTTTCCCGGGGCGTAAAATGAAATATATTGAACAGCACCAGGTGGGAATATTTCTTGAGAAAATCAGGAGAAAAATTTTCTTCTGTAATCAGGAGATTTTTATCGATATATCCTCTTTCAGCCAGGTATGTTCTGTACTTTTTTCTTATCTCAGAAAAAAGTTCATACCTCTTTTTTTGCCAGCCTTTCAGGTCAGGCAGACTGGTAATTTTATACTCATTAAGTTCTTTATAAAATCGCTGAAAACGGGCTGAAAAATCAATTATGTCATTATAACTATCAATTTCCAGCCGGGCTTTTTCCTTTTCATTGAGCAGTTCATAAAGAACCACCGAGAGCTTTTCTTCCCTGAGGATAATTTCATCAGCGGGAAAGAGAACTTCTTTGAGCTGACTCAGGGTCATAAAATCACTGCCCGGCTGCAGTGGTTTCTTTTGTTGCTCATATGCGCTGCGGATATGCTTAATATTGGCTGTTTGTTCATCATCCACAACATACAGAGCCGGCTGTTCTGTAACCACCTGCTGGAAAATATCTTTATCAAAATCCAGATAAAAAATATTTATCTGACTCACCTCCAGAAGTTGCTATATTTATTAATTAATGATATAATAAGTGTAAAAATATACCCTGGGCAAAACATAAGGAGAGGAAAATCATGACTATTTTTAACTTTTTTAAAAGAGGTTACAAAGATGAGAAAATACTGTACCAGGCCACCGGTGCTGTCAATGAACACCCCATGCTTAAAAATAATAAAAATTTCTCAATTGACTGTCATCAGGGAGTAATAAAATTATCCGGTCAGGTTAAATCTGAACAGATAAAACATCGTATCGAAAAAGCAATCAGGGACAGAATAGAACAGTCCAATATCAATTATGACCGGATTGATAACCAGCTGGAGATTGCCGGCAGCAGGGTCGAAAGTGAATAAAAAATAATCTTTTATAAATTATAATTCAAAAACAGTTTTGAGGGACATTGGCCTTTTACTCCATGTTTGTGATAAATAAATGCTCTTAATTTATTAATTGCAGATATACTGCCAATGTCCTTTTTATTTATTTTTATTATATTTTATCAAAGTTTTAATGGACTTTTTATATATTTTATTCTATTTATAAATGTTTTAATAATAGTTATGCATTTTATAATATCATATTATCGGGGGCGTATGAAACATGAAATATAAAATGAACTCCTTTATTTTAATAATTTTTATTTTTTTCATAATTTTTGCATATCAGCTGGCTGTGTCGGCTGCTCTGCCCGCTCCCTATCATAACTATACTTTTGATTTCTGGGGGAACCCGGTACCCGCACCCCAGGCTTATCTTCCGGTTAAGATTATTGAAGGTCTTGATCTGGGCCTGCAGAATTTCAATAATCCGGAAGACCTTTTTATTACAGATAATGGCCAGATCTATGTGGTTGATACCGGAAATAACCGCATTGTTAAGTTTTCTTTGCCGGGTTTTGAACACCTGGTTTTTGATCACTTTTATATTATGGACATCAGAGAGCAGTTTAACAGACCACAGGGGATTTATATAAGAAATAACAAAATTTATATTGCTGATACAGAAAACAGGAGAATTGTAATCTTGGATGTAAACGGTGATTTCCTGAGGCAAATAAAGGCCCCCGGTCCGGAGTACAGTGATATTTTACCGGAAAATTTTATTTTCAATCCTCTTAAAATAGCAGTCAATCCCAAAGGAGAGATCCTGGTGCTGGGGCGTAATATATATGATGGGATAATGTTATTTGATCAAATGGGCGATTTCAGGGGTTTTATAGGAGCACCCCGGGTGACACCGGGGGTGGAAGATATTTTCTGGAAAAGATTTGGTACCCGGGAGCAGAGGGCCCGAATGGCATTATTTTTACCCACCGAATATCGTGCTGTTGATATCACACCTGAGGGTTTTATTTTGGTAACCGAAAATGATGATATAAAAATGCTGACCCCGGATGGGGGAAGTGATAAATTGCGAACCACCGGTTTTCATCCTCCGCAGGGAGATATTATAGATCGGGCCGGCTATACTCTCGATGATCCGCAAACCAGACCTTCCTTTTTTGTGGATATAATTTCTCGAACCAATGGTATATACAGTGTTCTTGACCGCCGCCGGGGGCGAATATTCACCTATGACCGCAGTGGTAATCTTCTGTATATATTTGGTGGCCCCGGACATCTCAGGGGGCTTTTCCGAAATCCGGTGGCTCTTGATGTTCTGGAAGAAAAAGGTCCGAATGCCGGACAGCTGGTGATACTGGATAAAGAAAATGGCCGTCTTACTTTTTTTGCTCCCACCACTTATACCGGATATATTCATGCTGCCCTGTGGTATTACGAACAGGGCCGGTCTGATAAAACCGAAACAATGTGGGAGGAAGTTTTAAAACTTAATACAAACTATGATCTGGCCTACAGTGGAATAGGTAGAATTTATCTGAGTCAGAATGAATTTGAAAAAGCAATGTTTCATTTCCGGCTGGGAAATAATAGAAAAGATTATTCCCGGGCTTTTAGATTCTACCGGGAGCTGATTATTAAAGATAATTTCGGAAAATTTATCATGTATTTAGGAGGTTTAATTTTGTTATTCCTTATTTTATTTAAAATAAATACAGCAGAAATTATCCGAAAAAGAATTTTTAAAACTCAGATTGATGATCCGGAAATATTTTTTTCCACTACTATGGACAGATATCGTCAGCAATCCGGTTCTTTAAATAAAATTAAACAAACAGCACTAAGTACCATTTATGCCCTGAAGGTGATATTTCACCCTTTTTCCGGTTTCTGGGATCTGAAACATGACCGGATCGGAACTCTTTTTTCAGCAGTGATAATTATTGTGGGATTATGTCTATCCTATGTTTTCATGAGGCAGTATACCGGTTTTATTTTCAATCCCTGGGAAGCACAAAAGTTAAATATTTATAAAGAGTTTGCGGTAGTTCTAATACCTTTTTTACTGTGGTGTACCTCCAACTGGGCTCTGACCACCCTGATGGACGGTAAGGGCTCCTTTAGAGAAATTGTGATCACCACCTCCTATGCCCTGGTTCCACTGCCGTTAATTAACTTTCCACTTGCAATAATTAGCAATTTTATGCTCCTGGAAGAAGGATCATTTTATTATTTCTTTATCGGATTAGCCCTGGTCTGGTCCCTGTTATTATTATTTTCGGGCATGATGACAATACACGAATTTGATCTTAATAAAAATCTGCTCACCTCTTCTCTAACTGTCATCGGTATGGGCGCCACCATGGTTATCATTTTGTTATTTTTTGTCGTTATCGGTCAGGTCAGTGCTTTTATCAGCAGTATATACTATGAGATTACTTTCCGACTTTAACAAGGGGGCCCGGCCATCATGAACTACTCCAATAATTTTGTTTCAGCTAAAAATATATTTTTTATTTTGCTGCAAAAAATAGCAAATAACATCCTGATTATAGGTTTTTTAACCGGATTATTGTTTTTAGTTCCAGCTGCTGCAGCCAGTAACAATTATAACCTGGATGAATTTGCAGTTATTGCATCTAATAATCGAGCAAATCTTTATTTTAATGAAAATACAACTGAATTTGCGGTTGAAGATCTACAGACTTCAATAATCTGGTTTTCCAATCCTTACTATAGAGCTCAGGACCCCATTGCCCGGGGTACCAATAAAGAAAAATTAAATGAACAATTTGCTCTCAGCTATTATACACCTGAAGGTATAAAAAGATATAAAAATAATTACAGTGATAGTATCCTGCATGAACAATTCACGTTAGAGTATCTGGATAAGGGAGTTAGAATCTCTTATACTCTGGGACAGGAATGGCGGAATGTGGATTATCTGCCCATTATTATATCAGAAAGTCGATTTGAAAACCTGATTCTGAATGAACTTACCAATGAAACTGATATTAGATTTTTAAAAGATAAATACCAGCCGGTAACCCTGCAAAGAATTGATGCTGATTTCGATAGACTCCAGATGCTCAGCATTGATATTGAGAAGGTCTTTGGCGCTTATGCCCTTACGGTTCCCGGAGAAATGGTGGGTAAAGAACAAAGAAGAAATTTAATTGAACTGCTGGGCAATACCCTCAAAAGATACCGTGATGATATAATTGATTATCAGGACATTACTTCTGATGATGTCAGTCAGCTGCAGGAGATCACAACATATATTCTCAAAGAGCATATTTTTACCTGGGACCGGGATGCTATGATTGAAATCATCAAAAACACATCCTATTCTCCTGTAGAAAAACAAATTGACAATATTAAAAATAATATTCCTCCCCCCAGATCCACAAATGAGGTTTTTCAGATAGCTGTGGAATATATTCTGGAGGACAATAATCTCGTGGTTCGTATCCCACGGGATGACATTGTTTATCCCAAAGATATTCCCATAACTTTTATGCAGGACAGATCGGGTTATATAACCGATGAGCGGGGAGTACCTCTTAAAAATGAACGGGGCCAGACAACAACTTTACCTCTTCATTCAATAGAACTCCTTCCTCTTTTTGGTGCCGCCGGTAGTGATGCAGAGGGATATATGCTGGTTCCCAATGGTTCAGGTGCCTTAATTAAGTTAAACAATCAAAAACTTCAGTATTCTTCTTATTCACAGCAGGTTTATGGTACTGATAGATCATTGAGAATTGCAGAACAAAAATTATTTTCCGATTATCCGGCCCCTCTCCCGGTTTATGGGCTTAAAACTGAAAACAGTGCTTTTATAGCTGTTATAGAAGGAGGGACAGCATTAGCCCATATCAGAGCTGATATTGCCGGCAGAATAAATAATTATAACAAAGTTTTTGCTGAATTTACTCTAATCCCAATGGCAGCAACCAGTCTGCAGACAACAACCGATGAAATTGCTATGGGCTCTATTAATATCTATCAATCTCGATTAATGGCTGAAGATATACAGCTCAGATATATCTTTGTAGAACAGGAGACTCCTGATTATGTGGATATGGCTCTCTCCTATCAAAAGTATTTAGTTAATAAATATAACTTAGAAAGACTTTCCCCTGAACAGTCACTGCCCTTTTTTATTGATTTTATTGGGGCTGTTGATATTGAAAAACCGGTAATGGGTGCCCCGCGGCGGATAGTAGAACCCCTTACCACCTATACCCAGGCCCGGGAAATCCTGTCAACCTTAGAGCTGGGTCAAATTGAAAATATTGTGGTCAGATATCTGGGCTGGCTGAAGGGTGGTTTAAATTACAGCCTGCCTCTGGAAATAAAACCGGAAGAAAAAATAGGTTCTGGAAAGGAGCTTATTGAATTTATTGATTTTTTACAGGAAAAAGATATTAGTTTTTTTCCTGATGTCAGTTTTCTAAATGTCTACCGGGATACTTTTTTTGATGGTTTTAACAGTAAAAATCATGCTGCCCGGCTCTTAAACAGAAAAATCGCAAAGATTCACGAATATGACCCGGTTACTTTCAAATTCCGGGAAAATCATTACCGGTATATAGTCTCACCAAAATATGCTCTGGAGGTGGGACGAACTTTTGCCGGTCAGCTGGCAAATTACAATATTCAGGGCCTATCACTAACCCACAGTGGTTCACAAATCAATTCAGACTTTAGGGAAAATCCAGACAGATTGATCGACAGAACTCAGGCCCAAAAATTTATAGAAGAACTAACAGTAGAAATTGCTCAAAATACAGCAGAGATTACTATTGAATATGGTAATGCTTTTATGCTTTCTTATGTGGATAATATTTTGAATTTACCACTCTATGCCACTCATTTTAATATTATTGACCGGCAAATACCTTTTTACCAGATTGTGATACACGGATATATTAATTATTCCGGAACTCCAATAAATTTTGCCCAGGATTATAAAAATTATCTTTTAAAGCTGGTTGAAACCGGGGCCGCTCCCTATTACAAATGGATGTACAGCCCCAGTTCAATTGTCAAAAACACCCGTCATAATGACCTTTATTCAGCTAACTATGAGATCTGGCTTGAGGAAGCAGTTGAGTTTTATAACAGATATCAAAAAGTGAAGTCTGGCCTGGAATCCCAGATAATAATTGGACACGAGGAACTGGTCCCCGGAGTTTATAAGACAATATATGAAAAAGGTGCTTATATCCTCGTGAATTACAATCAGGAACCTTTTGAGTATGAAAATATAATCATCCCCGGAAGAGATTTTATCAGAGGGGAGAATGATTAATATGAAAAGACCCGGGATATTCAAATTTACTTTAAAGCAAAAAATCAATATATATGGCTATCTGTTTACCCTGCCTTTTATTATCGGTTTTATTTTTTTCTTTTTATATCCGGTTATTCAGTCCATTGTGTTTAGTTTCAGCAGGTTAATTATTACCCGGGAAGGATATAGACTGGAGTTTATAGCCTGGCAGAATTATAATTTTGCTCTCTTTATAAATCCTGAATATATACGCACTCTGGGGGAAACCGTAGGGGGAATGATTAATAATGTGGTGGCTATTACTATCTTCAGCTTATTTGCAGCAGTACTTCTTAATCAGCAATTTCGGGGACGCATGCTGGCCCGGGCTATTTTTTTTCTACCGGTGATTATGGGGTCAGGTGTGGTGCTGATGATGGAGCAGGGTAATTACAGTATGCAGCTTCTTCGTGAAAGTCAGGCAGCTTCCGGAATTTTTAGTAGAGATATTCTGGCCGGTCTGCTGATGCAGATCAGACTGCCCCAGGGAATGCTGGTTTATGTTATTGATATTCTGTTTAATATAACCAGAATAATAAACCGTTCTGCTATTCAAATATTGATCTTTCTTGCCGGTTTGCAGTCCATCCCCCCATCTCTATATGAAGCAGCCCGGGTCGAGGGAGCCACAGGCTGGGAGTCTTTCTGGAAGATTACCTTCCCTCTGTTAAGCCCCCTGATTTTGACCAATGTTGTTTATACTGTAGTCGATTTTTTTACCTCACCGGAAAATCAGCTGGTCCAGTTAATAAGACGTGAGGCTTTTGGAGGAGCTGGCTATGGGGTCAGCACAGCTATGTCTTTTATATATTTTATTACTGTATCTTTAATCCTAATTATTGTGATCTCTCTGATTTCAAGAACAGTCTTTTATCAGGATTAAGTGAAGGGGAAAAAGGGTGAATTGAAATGAATAAAAAATCGATTAATTCAGTAAATAAAGAGTTCAAAAATATTCACAAATTTTATCCTTTGAGCATCAGACCTGATAGGCTGAAAAATTATCTTTATGTCATTATCAGGGCGGTATTAATAATCGGAATTTGCTATATTATTATCTTTCCCCTCCTGGTTAAATTATCTTCTGCACTTATGTCACTAACTGATTTCTATGATCAAACCGTGATGTGGATACCACGCAACCCAAATTTAAACAATTTCACCCGGGCTTTCCGTGATATGGAATATCCGGTGGCTTTTGTGAATTCTTTACTTTTGGCTTCACTGGTAGGTTTTCTGCAGATGATATCCTGTACTGTTGTAGGTTATGGACTGGCCAGATTTAAATTTCGGGGCCAGAGCATTATTTTTGCGGCTGTTATTTTAACCCTAGTAATTCCACCCCAGATGATCATGATTCCCCTGTATTTAAATTTTAGATATTTTACCTTTTTTGGCCTGCTGCCGGGAGAAGGCATTAATCTGCTCAACAGTTTCTGGCCTTTTGTGTTCACATCTCTTACGGCAGTGGGTATGAAAAATGGTCTTTTTATCTATATTATGAGGCAGTTTTTCCGAAATATGCCCCGGCAGCTGGAAGAAGCAGCCTATATAGATGGTGCTTCTCCAATTACTGCCTTTTTACGGGTAATGCTGCCCGGAGCCATCCCGGCCCTGGTAATTGTTTTTCTGTTCTCTTTTGTCTGGCAGTGGAATGATTATTTCTATACTAATATATTTATGTCCGGTAATACAGTCCTACCAATGACCCTTGCCAGTCTGCGCAGAATTATAGAAGGACCTCAAACCACGGCTGTTATAAATGCGGGCAGTCTGATGTTTGTGGCCCCTCTGCTTTTGCTGTATGCCTTATTACAGAGATATTTTGTAGAAAGTATTAATAGAACCGGTCTGGTTGGTTAACCTGATTTTTCTGGTAAATAATATTAATATAATTAAAATGATTGTTCTGAAGAAAAAATCACCATAACTCTTCAGCTAAAATTCTCCTCTATATTGGGAATTGTGATTCGTGAGTTTGTTGATTCTGGCTCCAAATAGTTCAATTAAATATTATATGAAAATAACGGTATTTGCTTACTGTATAAATAGTCTTCCCGGAACAGTAAATTTGTTATTATAAGAAAGGGGGAATGCCTCAATAATTATTATTCAGAATATTAAATCATATTTGGCTTGCTGGACAGGGATGAAGGTTTTCAAAGTAACACAGATCAACAAATTAAAAGGAGGAACCAAAATGACCCTTAGAAGAAGTTTTATAATTATGCTGGTAATTGTGGGGTTATTAATGTCAGTCTCTATTTCAATCTCCGCCCGGGAACATTTTGATTTAGGAGGCAGAACTGTCAGGTATGTTGGGTGGTATAACATGTTTGCCGGTATAAGTGAGGAAAGAATCAGTTCCGCCGAAGAAGAATTTAACTGTGAAATCACCCAGCATCATATCTATCCCTGGATCGAACCCTATGGGGAAGGGATTATGTCCCGTCTGCTGACCGGGGAATCAGCTTATGATATCTGGACCGTTCAGAATATGGTGGGTTTCTTTGATGTAATGCCCCAGGGTGCTTTATATCCACTGGGCCATATACTGCCCGATGATTACTATGATGATTTTACCACTGTAGAGATCCAGAGAATTGAAGCCTTTGATCACCGGGGCAACCGCTATGCCTTCGGGCATACTGCTCCCTATGCAAACCACGTCTGGTTGGTCATATATAACCAGAGTATGCTGGAAAGAATAGGTACTGCTGATCCTTTTGAACTTTACCAGCAGGGAGAATGGACCTGGGAGGCCTTTACTGAAATTGCCAGAGCAGCTACCGCAGATACTGATGGTGATGGCCAGATCGACAGATTTGGTTTTAACATCCATCACAATGGTCTGCTGACCACAATTCTGGCCGCCAGTAACAATGCATCAGTAACAGTTGAGGAGAACGGAAGAAGGATGTTCACCTTTGATCAGGAAGCAGCCTTACAGGCTATAAACCAGGTAAATCAGTGGGTAAATGAAGACGAAATCATGGGTGTAGATCTGCCCGATAATCCCCTGATAAATGGATATTTAGCCATGCAGGTTATTATGCCCTATGGTCTGGCAGAAGGTGATTTTAAAACAAGTCTGGAAGAAGCGGCTGATAAATTCGTTGTTGTCCCTATTCCCCGGGGTCCCCAGGCAGATAATTATGTGTTTTCTGCCCAGGCTATCGAATCCCGTGTCTTCCCTTCCAATATCAGTAATCCGGAAGCTCTGCTGGCCCTGGATAAATACCTCTTCCGGGGACAGGAAGACCTGCCTTTTGAAGAGTACCTGGCTGAAAGGGTTACCAACAGGGAAACAGCTGAAGTTCTCAGAGATGTTAATGACAACTTTGCCGGAGTTACCAATTTCCTGATGGAAGGGGTAATTGGGGTTGACCTGTGGACTGCTCTGGAAGAAGTATTTGCCGGTGAAAAAAGCGCGGCTGCAGCCATGAATGAAATTAAGCCCCTTGTCCAGTCCAAGCTGGATGACCTCTTTCTAAATTAAACACTATTCGAATTTAATGTTATAAAGAAGTTACACTCAAGCAGTCCCTGTCAGTACTCACAGGGGCTGCTACATAACCCCGGTTTATAATAAAAAGGACTGAGAAAACATGCAGATCAATAATCTAAAAGTGGAATACAGAAAAAATCCTCTGGGAATTGATAACTTACGGCCCCGTCTTAGCTGGCAGATCCAGTCTGATGACCGAAATCAGCATCAGACGGCCTGCAGAATCCTGGTGGCTTCAGAAAAAAAAATTATAAATTGCGATCAAGGTGATTTCTGGGATAGTGGAAAAATCAATACGGATAAATCAGTGAATTTTGCCTATCAGGGTAAAAGCCTATCTTCCCAAAAAAGATATTACTGGAAAGTTAAAGTATGGGATAAAAACAATTCTCCCTCACAATTTAGCAGCACGGGCTGGTGGGAGATGGGACTGCTTAAGAAAAATGACTGGCAGGCTGCCTGGATCGGAGCGCGGACAACTGAAAAGGGGCCGAATGCAAGTATTGTTAACTTTCTGAGGGACAATTTTGCCAATTCCGAATCATTAAATAAGAAAATCAGTCAAAAAACACCGGCCCTTTATTTTAGAAAAACCTTTTCCCTAAAAGAAGGTCTGACCCGGGCCCGAATTTATTCAACCGCTCTGGGGCTGTACCGGATTTATGTCAATGGGCAAAAAATAAGCCGGAATCTGCTGACCCCGGGGTGGACAGATTATAATTTCAAATTACAGTATCAGACCTATGATGTGACAAATTATTTACAGCCCGGGAAAAATGTAGTGGGAATTATTGCCGGTGATGGCTGGTATGCAGGGAATATTGCCCATGTAGGACCTTTCCAGTATGGGACAGCTCCCGCTCTGCTGGTTCAATTATCTATACAGTACAGGAATGAACAAACTGATTTTATTGTATCCGATAATACCTGGCGGGTCACTACGGGTCCGATAATTTATTCTGATTTACTGCTGGGTATGGCATATGATGCGTGCCGGGAAATAAAAAACTGGCTGGAAACCAATTTTGAAGATAATTACTGGCCCAAAGCTGTCATAAAATCAGGTCTGTTTACAGGTCAACTCACTGCCCAACAGGAACCACCTATTCGTACTGCAGAATTATTAAAACCAAAAACAATTAAAAAAATCAGTTCCCGGTCCTACCTGGTGGACATGGGCCAAAATATGGTTGGCAATATCAAACTGAAAATCAGGGGGAAACGGGGCCGGATGGTTGCCCTTAATTATGCTGAACGGCTGGATGAAAATGGACAGCTGTATACCGCTAACTTACGATCTATTAAGCAGCAGGACCTTTATATTATCGCCGGTAATGGTGAAGAGCTTTTTGCACCCTTTTTCACCTATCACGGTTTTCGCTATATTGAAATTACAGGATATCCCGGTTCCTTAACTGTGAATAAGATAACTGGCTGTGTGATTTACTCTATGATGGAAAAAACAGGCCATATAAAGACTTCCTCTTCTCTAATAAACAAAATACAGGAAAATATTTTATGGACCCAGAAAGGAAATTCCTTAAGTGTTCCCACCGATTGTCCCCAGCGGGATGAAAGACTGGGCTGGCTTGGTGATGGTCAAATTTTTTCTAAAACTGCTTCCTTTAATATGAATACAGTTTGTTTATACGAAAAATGGCTGGCTGATATTGCCCTCACTCAGCAGCCGGAAGGTGCTTTATGCAGCACAGCGCCCCCGGTTACCGGGATTCCTTTTGGAGTTCCGGTCTGGGGAGATGCAGCTGTAATTATTCCCTGGATAATTTATAAAATATATGGAGACAAAAGCATTATCCAAAAAAACTATTCTGGTATGAACAGATGGATGGAATACAAAGTAGAAAATTCAAAAAATTATATAGGGCCGGATTATGGTTTTGGGGACTGGCTGAGTTTAAATGATGAAAACCGAACTTCGAATCCTGAAAATGATAATTACTCTGGTTCAACATCCAAAACACTTATTAACACTGCTTATTTGGCCTATACCGCCCATCTGATGTTCAGAATGTCGAAATTTTTAAATGAACCTAAAAAAGTTAGTTATTATCAGGATATTCATCTAAAAGTTAAAAACGCTTTTAATAAATCATTTGTAGCTGATAACGGCAGGATAACGGATGATACCCAAACAGCCTATATACTGGCCTTGAAATTTGATCTACTAACTAATAAACAAAGAAAATTAGCCCTCGACCAGCTCATAAAAAAATTAAAACAAAAAAAATTGCATATAACTACCGGAATTGTAGGAACAGGTTTTTTACTTTCTGTTTTATCGGAAAATGGATACAGTGATCTTGCCGGCAGGATTCTCAAACAAAAATCCTATCCCTCCTGGGGTTATATGATTGAACAAAATGCTACCACAATCTGGGAACGATGGGATGGTTTTACCGAACAATGGGGTTTTCAAAACCCGGATATGAACTCTTTTAATCACTGTGCCCTGGGAGCTGTAGGCAGCTGGTTTTATGAATATTTATGCGGGCTCCGTAATGCCGATCACAGTGGGGGCTTCAAAAATATTATCATCGATCCTCATCCATCAGCAGGTATAACAAAGGCCGAAGGTGTATTTAAATCAAGTTATGGTACAATCAAAATAAATTGGGAGAAACAAAAAAATGATTTCCTTTTATCGGCTCTAATTCCCGTTAATACAAGGGCCAGGGTATATCTTCCAATAAAAGCCCATTCAAGAATATACGAAGGGAAAAAGCTTCTTGAAAAAATCAAAAATATTAACTTAAGTGAACAAAAAAAAGATAAATATATCTATCATACAGGTTCAGGTAATTACAAATTCAGGGTTCATAATCCGGAAAGGAAGCTGTAAAATGAAAAATAAATATAATCCCCATCTTGTGCTGGGAGCCCGGGTTGTCTTTGGTAAAAATGGCAGCAATCTGGGGGCTGATTTTGAAAAAAAAGTTCCCCATCTGCTGGAACTAATTGCCGAACTGAAAGTTACAACCGTCCGGGTGCCCCTAAACTGGGCCTGCAACCAGCCCGGTCCGAACAAAATTTCCTGGGAACCAACAGCTGACAAAATTATTTCTTTACTGCACCAAAAAAACATTGAAATTGTAGGTAATCTCTCTTCAGTACCCCGGTGGGCCAGTGAACTGGAGAAAAAAGATTGCGATTTATTTCGAAAAAAAGGAGTGGCTAACCTGATGAATGTTGTTCAGCCTAAAAAAACAGCCCTTCCAGAATACAGCCACTATCTAACCCAGGCTCTTGACCATTATGGAAAGTACATCAAATACTATGAATTCTGGAATGAACCGGATGGTATGGGCTGGCCGATTATTAAAAGAAATGAACAGGGTACTCCGATAGATATAATCTATGGGGGTAATCCTGAACTATACACTGCCTACCTTAAGGCAACCTATGAAGTTATCAAAAATAAAAATCCCGATTTTCAATTAGCCGGAGGTTCTCTCGAATCACACACCAGTTTTTTAGAGGACATGTATAAATTTAATGGTGCTGCTTACTTTGATGCACTTTCCATACATCCCTATGGTAATGGCAGTGCTTTGAATTATAAATGGATTGATGAGATAAGGAATACCATGGTCCAGCATGGTGATGAACACAAACCTCTCTGGCTGACAGAATACGGCTGGAATATTGATCAGCTAACAGAAAAACAGCACGGTGAATTTGTTCAAGAATGTTTGACCTATCTCCAAAAAACCCCTTTTATCACCATTGCCCACATCCATACTCTTAATGACTGGCGTATTGAGGAGACCAATCCGGATTCAGTCGCTAAGATGGGGCTGGTGGACTATTCATTAAAAAAAAGACCGGCTTTTTTTACCTTTCAGCAGTGTGTAAAGGAGATTAAAGATAAAAATGATTGATAAAAACCAATTTTTAAATCCTGACCCTGAATATAGAATAAAACCATTCTGGTTCTGGAATTCCAACCTGGAAGAAGCTGAACTACTGCGGCAGATAGTTGATATGAAGAAAAAAGGACTGGGTGGATTTTTTATTCATGCTCGTTTTGGCCTGGAAACAGAATACCTTTCCCGTAAATGGTTTGAACTTATAAAGGAGTGTGTCCAAAAAGCCCGGGCCTTATCTATGGAAGTATGGCTTTATGATGAAAACCCCTTCCCCAGCGGTATCGGAGGGCTTAAAGTCAGCAGCAAACCCGAATACAGAAATCAGTATATTGAGGTGGAAGAACTAGAACTGGCCCCGGGGGCCAATTTAATAAACAGTACTGATGGTGTTTTGAAAAGTGTACAGCTGATAAAAAAAGAGGGCCCGGTTCCTTACAGCAGATGGCGTCCAGAAGGTAAAAAAACAATTATCCACTGTCCGGAAAACAACTCCTCTAGAAAATATCGGTTTGCCCTCTTCTGGAAAAAATCTCCTGATAGTCCCGATAATAAGATTTTTGGTATAAATTATATGAATCCCAGAGCCGTGGCCGAATTTATTGAACTAACCCATGAACAATATGCCCGCCATCTGGGGCAATTTTTTGGAAAAACAATTAAGGGTGTTTTCACCGATGAACCCTCACTGCTGCCCTGGCATCAGGATATTAACTGGTTTCTGGCCCACCAGGATGGTAGAGTTGTCGCCTGGGATGAAAAAATCTATCAGATACTGAAAAAACAGACAGGCTGCAGTCTGGATCATATTTTAAGGGCTGTTTTTTATGAATATAATAACGGCAATTCGGAGTTTAAAGATCAAGAACTGAGAAAAAAATTCTGGCAGGTGACTGCAGAGCTGTATGAAAAAAACTTTTTTACTCAGTATCAGCAGTGGTGCCAAAAACACAATCTGAAATTAACCGGTCATGTTCTTCTGGAAGAAGGACTGCACTTTAATACACAATTTCAGGGAAATATTATGCAGAACCTGTTTCATTTCGATATACCGGGAATTGACCATCTCACCAATACCACAGAAGAAAATGATCTTTGTTTTATGGTGGGAGAGGCTGAACATCTGCCCCGGAACAAAACAAATGTCCAGGGCCAAAAAACGGTGGCTGGAGCCGCCCACAATCAGGGCAAAAATGAAATTCTTACCGAAAGCTTTGGTCTTGGAGGCTGGGATATGACTCTGCAGGATATGAAAAAAATCGTCAACTGGCAGTTTGTGCTGGGTATTAACAGACTCTGTCCTCATGCCCTGTTTTACAGTATAGAGGGTTTCAGGAAAACAGATGCCCCTCCCTGTCACCGCCATAACTTACACTGGAAGTTTTATCGTTATTTTGCTGATTATACCGCCCGCTTATCCTATGTTTTATCTCAGGGCCTACATTCCGCTCCCATAGCAGTACTGTATCCTTTAAACAGTTTTCAAGCTTCTTTTATTCCCGGTAAGCATGTTGAACAAAGTCAGACTATAAGTGATATTTTTGATCTGCTATGTACTGAACTTTTGGGCCTACATTATGATTATGATATTCTGGCTGAAGAAAAATTGCTTACCGCAAAAATCCATAATAAGCGGCTGATGGTTGGTGATGAACAATTCAGAATTTTGCTTGTTCCCGTTCATAAAGCTCTATCACCAAAAATTAAGAATGTTATAAAGCTGTTTAAAAACTGTGGGGGGCAGGTAATCATCTTTTCTGAACTTCTCTCAAATAATACTAAAAAAACCACCTCCGGCTCTAATCAATCAGCTGCCCATAATTCTATAAACAGAAAAAATGTCAATTCTCTACTAAAAAAAGCACTCCCGGAAGCTGCCCCACCGGATGTCTGGATTAAGGGCCAGGATAACAGTTTTATTTACTATCAAAAAAGAAAGCTCTCTTATGAAAATATTTATTTTTTTGTAAATAATGCCTCTCATACTATAAATGCCGATATTATCATAAACCAAAGCGGACAACCTTTTATATACGACAGTGAGTGGGGAGCTATCAGCCCCCTGAAAAATTACCAGATTGCAGACAACAGAATAATATTTAATTATTCTTTTGTCCCGGCTTCATCTCTACTGGTGGGAATTCAGAGCTTTGACCAAAGCAAGAATTTACAGAAACACCTGTATAACACCATACCAAATACCATGAAATCAAAGCAAAACAGGATAGAAAATACTCAGTTTGACCAGTATGAAAAAAAAGTTGTTTTACCCTCTGAAAAATGGAGCTTTCGGCTGATTTCACCCAACATCTATCCCCTGTCCAATCTAACTTTAGCCCAGGACACCGAAAAATGGGGTACTACCTACTACTATAGGGCCCATTTCAGGTTGAAAAAAAAAGGCCTTCCTTTAAAACTGCTCCTTGATGATATTGAGTACAGGACAGCTTTTATGGGGACCATGGACCTTGCTGTAAAAATAAATGATAAATTAATTTCAGGTCCCGATGGGTTCTATATTGATAGAAAATTTAAAACCTGGGATCTGACAAAAGCTGTTATTAAAGGTAAAAACAGGCTTGAAATAACAATAACTCATTATTCCTGGTCCGGACAGCCGCACCTGCTGACCACAATGCCCAAAATACTGGGCCAATTTAAGATTGTAAAATATGGAACTTACACTGCTCTTGATCAACCGGACAATACTCTGGATCTTGGCTCCTGGACTGATCAGGGCTATCCTTTCTTTTCCGGAACAGCAGTATACAGCACCAGTTTTACCCTTGAGAAAAAACCCAAATTTATAGTACTTGAATTTGAAAAAATAGCTGAATATGCAAATATAGAGATAAATAACAAACCGGCCGGACAGCTGATCTGGGAACCTCTGGTCTTAAATATTACACCACTTGTGGTAGCAGGGCCTAATAAAATATCAATTCGGATTACCAATACCCTGCTTAATTTTATTGAACACAAAAATAAGCCGGCCGGTATTTTAGGAAAAATCTATTTGAAAATAATTTAAACTTATTTGCTATTTTTTTAAAAATCTGGGCTCTTTTTCTGTCATTACTTTAAACAGCGGCCTGAGATAACCTTCCCGTACACTGGATATATGGTATTATAAATGATAAAATATTATATAAACTGTCAGAACATCCAGGAGGTGATTACATGAAAATAGCCATTATTGGAGGGGTGGCTGCCGGGACCAGTGCTGCAGCCAAAGCCCGGAGAGAGAATCCTGATGCAGAAATAGTACTTTTTGAAAAAGATAACCATATCTCCTATGCCGGATGTGGCCTCCCCTATTACATATCGGGTACAGCTGAAAGCAGAGAGAAGTTAATTTCTTTTACTCCCCGGGAGTTTGAGAAAAAATATAAGGTTTATGTTAAAACCAAACACCGGGTAACCTCCATCTCCCCTCAGAAAAACAAAATAAATGTTAATAATTTGAGCACCCAAAAAAGCAAAGAGCACTATTATGACAGATTAATTTTGGCCTCTGGAGCCCGGCCTGTTAAACCAGAAATCCCGGGGATTGATAACCCCCAGGTTAAATTTCTCCGAACCCTAAATGATGGAGAGCAGATAAAAAAATTTTTGCGCAAAAACAAAGTCCATAAAACAGCAATTATTGGGGCCGGTTATATAGGATTGGAAATGGCCGAAGCTTTCAGCAGCTGTGGTCTGGAAGTGACCCTTATTGAAAAAGAACAGCAGGTCTTCCCCCAGCTGAGCAAAGATATGGCCGATATTATTGCCAGCCACCTGCAGCAAAAAGGAGTCCGGGTTAGATGTGCAAAAACAGCAGCCGGATTCCACCAGAATAAAAACAACAAACTTGAAATCCCGATCTCCGGCGGATCAAAAATCCGGGCTGATCTGGCTTTAGTTTCTGTAGGTATCAGCCCCAGAACTGAACTGGCCGAAAAAGCCGGAATCAAACTGGGGCCCACGGGAGCTGTTTCCATTAATGAAAAAATGGAGACCTCTGTTAAAAATATATATGCCGCCGGAGACTGTGCGGAAAGCAGGGATCTGATAAGTGGAGCACCGGCCTGGGTACCCCTGGGGTCTACAGCCAATAAACAGGGCCGAACTGCCGGGGGAAATGCAGCCGGAGGAGCTTTTAAACACCGGGGCATATTAAAAACTGCTCTGACCAAAACTTTTGAACTAACAGCCGCCAGAACGGGGCTTTCAGAAGCAGAAGCAGAAAAACTGGATTATAATTATATATCGGTAAAAATTCAGGACTCCGATCATGCCGGATATTACCCCGGAACTGAAAAAATTCATATTAAGGGCCTTTTTGATAAAGACAGCCATCGTCTGCTGGGTGCAGAAATTATTGGAAAAAAAGGTGTTGACAAAAGGCTGGATGTTCTCTGTACGGCTCTTTACTCAGGACTAACAGCAGATGATTTATATCAGCTGGATCTGGGTTATGCACCACCATATTCTTCACCTAAAGATCCGGCTGCAGTTCTGGGTATGGTAGCTCAAAAGAAGCTTAACGACTAATACAAAATCAATTTATAAAAATTTATAAAGATGAGGAGTCCAAAAATGGAACCACTTCAGGTGATTATTCTCGGTTCGGGCAGCAGTATCCCAACAGCCGAAAGAAATCATGCGGCCATCTGGATCAGGCACGGAGGGCAGGTCCTTCTCTGGGACTGTGGTGAAGGTACCCAGCAGCAGATACGCAGGGCGGGACTAACTCCCACTAAAATTGACCATATCTTTATTACTCACTGGCATACAGACCATTTTGCCGGTCTGCCCGGTCTGCTTCAAACCCTAAAACTGGAACAGCGATCCCGCCCACTTTTTATATATGGGCCCGAAGCCCACCATTATGTTTCTCTGCTCCAGCCTATTTTTTGGAAAGAAACTCCTTTTAACATTGAAGTCCAGAATATAGACCACTTAAACAGCCAGGAAAGCACAATTCTCCAGCAGGAGAATTTTATAGTGTCGGCCATACCGGTCAAACACTCAATACCGGCAGCTGCCTATGCTCTACAGGAGAAGAATCGCTGGAACATTGAGCTTAGCCTGGCCCACAGGCAGGGACTTGAAGCCGGGCCTCTCCTGAAAAAATTAAAACAAAAGGAAAGTATCCACTATCAGGGTAAAGAAATTAATATTTCCGATATCGCCCATTTAACTCCCGGAAGAAAAATAGTCTATTCCGGAGACACAGCTCCCTGTCCGGCCGTGGAAAAAATAGCAGCCGGAGCCCACCTGTTAATCCACGAAGCCACTTTTTTAAAGGAAAGCAGTGAGCAGCATTCATCAGCTGAAGAAGCAGCCCTGACCGCATTTAAGGCCGGGGTGCAAAAACTTATCTTAACCCATTATTCACGCCGCTATGATCAGCAGGATATCGAAAATATGGAACAAACTCTGGCCCACAAATATGATGGTCTTACTATTTCGGCAGCCCGGGATATACAGGAAATTTCGCTTCCCGGCAGCACCTGAGATCCATTATGGCTGCTGATCAAATAAAATTTACAAGGAGACGATAAAATGTTATACAGTCAGCAGATTAGAAAAATAGCCCCGGAAATGGATGCCCTAAAACTGGGTATGGACTGGAGTAAAAATGAATTAGAACTGCCTCAGATAATGGTCAGCAGTACATATGGTTATGGTCACCCGGGGAGTTTTCATCTGGACAGTCTGGTTGACACAGCACTTAAAACACTATCGGAAAACAATACAAAAGGGGCCTCTTTTGTTGTCAGTGATATGTGTGATGGAGTTGCTCAGGGACATGATGGGATGAATTATTCACTGGTCTCCCGGGAGATGATTGCCGCTATGGTTGAAATTCAGGGCAGAGCAGCTCCTCATGATGGACTGATCCTGATCTCTTCCTGTGATAAGTCAGTCCCCGCTCACCTGATGGCAGCCGGGCGGCTTAAAATGCCCACCATATTTATCCCCGGTGGTTCAATGGCTCCCGGGGCTGAGGGAACAACTGTTGACCAAACTGCCAGTAATTATGCCCGTTTTCGCCGGGGAGAGATCCCTGAAGAAGATTATATTCGAAGTCAGAACCAGGCCTGTCCCTCCTGTGGAGCCTGTCAATTTATGGGTACTGCTTCCACAATGCAGATTATGGCCGAAGCCCTGGGGCTCACCCTGCCGGGAGCAGCTCTTATACCGGCTGACAGCAGCTATCTTGAAAAAATGACCGCTCAGGCCTCAGCCCAAATACCGGAAATGATTGCAGAAAACATTACAGCTGCCGATATTATAACCAAAAAAGCTCTGGAAAATGCGGTCACCGTCCATGCAGCCATCGGAGGCTCTACCAATGCCCTGCTTCATCTTCCGGCTGTGGCCCGGGAATTTGGAATAAAATTAGAGCCCGATCTATTTGACAGAATACACAGCAGAGTTCCCTTTCTGGTCAATACGATTCCCAGTGGTGAATATCCCACCCAGTATTTCTGGTACAGTGGAGGAGTTCCGGCCGTTATGGAGCATATAAAAAAACATCTCCACCTTGATACCCTGACCATTACCGGCAGAACCCTGGGAGAAAATCTAGACACATTATCACACTTTTCCTACTATAAAGAAGGAATCAAAAATAAACCCCAGAACATACCCCCGGCAGAGAAAGTCATCCATTCCCCGGAACAGCCTTTAAATTCAAGGGGGGCGGTGGCCATCCTTAAAGGTAATCTGGCACCTGAAGGAGCTGTGGTCAAACACTCTGCTCTACCCCGGGAGATGCTCCATTTTACAGGATCAGCGCGTGTTTTCTCCTGTGAAGAAGATGCTCTGGATGCTGTACTAAATAAAAATATCCACCCCGGTGAAGTAATAATCATTCGCGGAGAAGGCCCCCGTGGTTCGGGAATGCCCGAAATGTATTATACCACTGAGGCCCTGGCCTCTGATCCGGAACTGGCCTCCAGCACAGCTCTAGTAACCGATGGGCGTTTCTCCGGTGCCACCCGGGGGCCGGCAGTAGGACATGTTTCTCCTGAAGCAGCAGCCGGAGGACCTATTGCTCTGGTTAAGGATAATGATCTCATTGAAATTAATATTCCCGACCGTTCTCTAAATATTGTCGGTGTCAATGGACAATCACTCAAGAAAGAATCCATTACCAGCAGGCTGCAGCAGAGGAAAAACAACCTGGGCCCTCTGCCCCAAATTGAAAACACCGGAAGTCTGGGACTGTTTCAAAAATTAGCTGCAGCCCCGATGAAGGGGGCCTATCTGGATCTGGAGAAATAATTTTTTGATCAATATATCTCAATATCTAAAAGAGGGAGGAAAAAAAATGACTTTTAAATATCAAAATTTCTGTGTGATTTTTATGCTAGTTGCGGTTCTGCTGGTGTCTGCCGGCAGCTCCCTGCAGGCGGGTACTGTCCTGGAAGCAGGTGGTGAAAAAATGACCGCAGGACTCAATATGCCGAGCATCGGATGGGTTATTGAAGATGAAATGGGCCATATTACAGGTTACAGAGGAGTAAATCTTTTTCTGGGCTACAGTGAAAAACGCTATTTTGAACCCCTGCAGCACAGATCATTTAATCCCTACTGGGGCTGGGGCACCGTATCTCTTATCTCACCCTATTTAAAAATGGGTGGTGAATATAGTTTTAGACTTCGTGATGACGGCTCTTTCTGGAGTGCAGGGGGCCTGGTGGGAATTAGTGCCGGAGATTTTGTGGGTCTGTTTAATATAAAATCCAATTTTATACCTCTGGTTCTGGTGACCCTGTCCTATCATTTTTAAAAAGTTATAATTTCAATACAGATACTTTTTTAATATGAATCCAGATAAAATTCATCTTCGGAGGCCACAGCAGCAGAGTTGACAACATTTACAACAGTACACTTAAAATTAGGTGCAGTCCATAGCCAAACAAAATAAGCCCTCCCAGATTAATCAATACGGAGCGAATTTTACCGGAGATTTTTTTCTTGAAAAAGCCCAGCAGGGGGCCGGCAATCAGAATTGGGGACACTGCAGTTCCCAGACCAAAGCCCAGACCACTCAGGGCCCCCTGAATATACTGTCCTCCTGCTGCAGTATAGGCTAAAAAACCCAGAATCACCGGACACGGCAGCAGGGGAGTCAAAAACCCGGTAGCCAGCATCATATCCCCGGGAATCTTATCAAACAAAAATTTTATTTTTTTGCAGAAGAAACTTTCCTCAAAAAACATTACTGCAGCTGCCATCAGAACTAAAAATAAGCCCAAAAAGATTATAAACCAGTCTCTAACCCCGGAGTCCATAAAATTTGCATATAGAGCCCCTCCTACCAGCCCGGACAGAAAGCCCAGCAGGGTTAAAGAAATTATCCGGCCCACAGAAAAATATACTACCACCTGCCATCCTTCCCGGGTGTTTTTTTTGTTTAGCGATATATAGGGTAAAACAAGAAAAAAATGATGGGCCACACAGGGGCCCACTCCCATAGAAAGACCGAGAATAAACCAGCCCCAGATGTTTAAATATCCTGTCTCCGGCACTTTTTTTGTCCTCCTTTTAATCCGGCAGCTATTTTGCTTTTACACTCCTGTTCACCATTTTAGCCCGGGTACAAAAAATGTTAAACTGGGGCCCGGGGTTATCCCTGCTCACTTCCATATAAAAAGATAAAAACACAATTATTCTCCCATAAACAGGAAAAGAAGACTTATTACTTTTAGAGAAGCCAAAAAGAGCAGGGTCATCTTTAATCCCAGCAGGGGAAACATCAGCAGTGAAATTAATATTCCCGCCAGCCAGCCCCCCAGCAGATCTGCTCCATAAAGCAGTCCTGCTCTAATTTTAGTACTCTCTTCCTTTCTGCCGGTTGACTCTCTGATCCGGGCGGCTGCCGGAAATTCCATTCCGGTTACACCTCCACTCAATACAGCAAAAATCGTAAAGGACATAATTAAAACAGCTGTCTGTCCGGTTCCCGCCAGCTGCTGCATAATCAGTACCAGCCCAAAAAATAAACCCAGCAGCAGAATTATAACTGCTTCCAGACTTTTAAACAATTTATCAGGTGAACTTACCCTGTTTGAAAAATATGGCTCCAGAGCAGCTCCACCGGCCATCCCCCCCATATAAGCCGCCAGCAGCAGTCCCATCATCTGGTAGATAAAACCAAACAGAGTTTGAAAAACAAACAATATTAGTAAATCAAATGCCAGGGCACACATACCGGTTGTACCTACAGCATATATCAGCACCCTGCTTTTTTTGAAGAAAAACAACCTGATTAAAATAATAACCAGAACACATAAAACTATCAGCCCACCTAAAAACTCTACCTCAGAATACTGCTGTAACCGGAACAGGTATTCCTGGAGCCGGGGAGCAAAGGTCCGTCCCCAGTAATTAAGGGCCTGGAAAAAGCCTACCGGCCTCAGATCACTGTTAATTTCTCCTCTCCCTTCCTGCAGTTCCCCCAAAAACCATTCCTGTCTTTCCTGACTTAACCTGTATTCCAGATATCCTGGTGACATAAAATTGTCCTGCAGTCCTCTGTTTTCCATTCGGTTCCACAAAAGCTGTGGATTTAACTCAAAAGAAGAATTTGAGGCCAGATATATACTTCTCTCGCCCGGGATCACACTCACCTGCTGAAAAACATCTTCAGCTGTCAGCTGCATGGTTCTGCTGTAGGAAGCCAGTTCTGTCCCCAGATAGGTCAGGGAACCGGGCAGGCTGAAGGCCATTAATCCCTGTTCCTTTAATCTGTCTGCGGCCAGTGAAAAAAATTCACGGGTAAAAAGTCTGTTGGTCTGAAGTGTTTCCGGTTCAAGAAAACCAATAATTACCAGATCATATTTTTTTTCTGTCTGCCGTAAATAAAAACGAGCATCTGCCTGTATAACATTTACCTGGGGTAAAGCAAGTTCCCGGGGCACCAGACTCAGAGGTAATTTTTGAGTTATTTCAGGTAATCTGCCATCAAGCTCCACATATGTTATACTTTCTGGCTGATGACCCACCACCTCATTAATAATACCCCCTATACCTCCTCCCAGAACTAAAATATTTTTTGGTTTTTGATGGGCGGTCAGACTGAGATGTACAAAATCAGCCACTCCGCCCAGATCATAAGCCGGATCAGTAAACAGGGGGCGGCCATCATAATAAAATGTGTGTTCTTCCCGCTCCCGGGTGACCACGATATTGCCATAGGCGGTGTTCTCATAAAAAACTACATTCTGACCTGAAAACTGACGCTCCAGAGTTTTGTCCTGAATAATGTTAGTTAGAAAAATTCCGGAAACAAACAATATACAAAAAATTGATAAAAAAATTAATTTCAGTTTTTTGTAATCCGGATAATATATCCCCAGCAGTATCAAACCACCAATTAAATGCAGCAGAATTATACCCATTCCTATTTGAAAGGAATGAAAAAACCGGGCCAGAACCAGGGTAAACATAACTCCCCCGGTCAGGGTCCCTGCAGTCTCCCAGATATAAGCAGGGCCAATCCCGAAAGATAGACTTTCAGTTTTTACTTCTGATAAAGCTTCTGCAGCCAGGGGAAACAGGGAACCGTGGACAAAGCTGACCGGACCAACCAGGATCAGAGAGGATATAAACAGCTGGAACAGACCAGCCGTCTCTCCGGGAAGGATATGAAAAAGATAAACATCAATACTTCTGCTAAAATAAAGGGCCAGGGGTAAAAATAGTGCATAAAGAATTATAAAAATAATATATAAAGAGCTATTTTTAAAATATTTAACATGTGAAACAGTAAAAGATCCAGCTGCCTCAAATACAAGCCAGCTGGCCAGAACCAGACCCCAGGTTAGCTCATTACCATAAAAAGTAATCATCAGCTCTCTTATCAGAATAAGCTGACCAACTATGCCTCCCAGTCCGGTAATGAAAATAACACTTTTTATAACCCGGTGATAAGAACTCCTGTTCTGAAAATCTTTATTCTTTACTTCCTGCTTTTTTTTCAACGCCAAACACCCGGTATCTCGTGTCCACAGTCCATACATTTACCCTCATCATCTATTTTTAAATTTCGGACCGTAAAATGGTGTCGATTTATAATTCGGGATCCACAGTTATCACAAAACGTAGAATTAAGCCTGTGTCCGGGTACATTTCCAATTGAAACAAATTTCAGGCCTTCATTTTTAGCAATTTGAGCCAGCTGTTCAATGGTGCCTACCGGTGTAGGTGACAGATCCTGCATTTTATAGGAAGGGAAAAACCTGCTGAAATGAACGGGAGTTTTGCTGTCCAGATTGTCAATAATCCAGCGGCTCATATCCCGCACAGTTTCCGGATCATCATTTAAACCTGGTAATACCAGATTTACAATTTCCAGCCATACGTCTTTTTCCTCAATAATCTGTAAAGTTTCCAGCACCGTATCGAGTTCTCCCTGGGTCATCTCCCGATAATAACTATCTTCAAAACCCTTTAAATCAACGGTAACACCATCAATATAGGGAAGCAGTTTTCTAAGTGGTTCAGGATTCAGGGAACCATTTGTGTGAAAAATAACCTTAAGCCCTTCCTTTTGAGCTTCCCGGGCCGTATCATACATATATTCATAAAAAACAGTTGGTTCATTGTAGGTAAAGGAAATAGCAGGTAAACCATGGTTTTGGGCCCGGGACACAACTTTTTTGGGAGGCATATATTCTCTTATATTCAGTTCCTCAATACTCCGCTGGGACATATGCCAGTTGTGACAAAATTTACAGCGGAAATTACAGCTCGCGGTCCCTATGCACAGCATAGACTCACCGGGTAAAAAATGATGTATCGGCTCCTTTTCTACCGGGTCCAAATGTACTGCAGAGGCCTGCCCATAAACCAGGGTATAGAGCTTACCTTCTTTATTTTCCCGGTTGCGACAAAAACCACGTTCTCCTTCCGGAATAACACAGTTCCTAAAACACAAGCTGCACTGAACACTATTATCGGATAAAGATTCATAAAACATGGCCTCCACCAATTCTACATCTCCTTCTGCTGCAGGAGTAGCACCACTTAGCATATTATCCAGTTCTTGTGGTCGAGATCTACTGCCCTCCAGATGATAGAATATAACCACAGCTGACACCCCCACCAGACATAAAATGATAATCCATTTTTTCCTGATCAGCTTCAAAAAACCACCTCCCTCTTAAAAATACATATAAATTTACCAGCCGTATTTTAGGGCAAATTCTTTTCTGGAGCATATTTCTGTATAATAATTATATCATCCTTAAATCATAAATCCAAAAAGAGATAATAATGTGAACTTTCACATTATTGCTCCTAAACCTTAATCCTGATTCTGCAGATAATTTATCAGATCCGAACCAGAGACTGGTGTAAAATTACCCTGTTCTAGCTGCCAGCAGCTGGCATCCGGATCACTGCTCCTTATGTGTTCAACAAGATGAGGATGACAGGTTAAAACAAACAGCTGGTGGGTCTCTTTTAACCGGGATAAAATATGAGCCGTTTGCCTGAGATGTCGGTGGTCAAAATTAACCAGAGAATCATCAAGTATTACCGGAAGGCCGGGTTCTATATCTTTTATCCTGCTGATCCGTACGGCCAGAAAAAGCTGTTCCCGGGTCCCTCTGCTTAAATGCCAGGTACTGTTAATTTTTTTTCCATCATCTCTTATTACCTGAAAATCCGGGTCCCCCAGTTTCTCTGCCGGCTCAACCATTTCATACTGCCCACCGGTTATCTCTTCCATGATTTCTCCTGCCGGAGCAAGCAGTTCTTTTCGAGCCCGGTCCAAAAGACGGTCCTGAGCTTTTTTTAAAATAAAGGACACACTTTTATTTACAGCAAATCTTTCAGCCAGATCTCTTAATTCTGTTCGGGCGGCATTGATTTCTTGATGAGCCTCAGTGATATCCTGTGGTGAAGAAATTCTTTCTTTTTCTTTTTTTAGAGTACTGAT